>CAKTVK010000087.1 GCA_934623455.1 uncultured Eggerthellaceae bacterium
TTCTGCCTCGAGCCTATCAAGGTTGGGGAAACCGTCGTGCTGGCCCTTCCGGAAGACTTGGGCAGCGAGGACCAGGAGGCTCTGGCAAAGGCGCTCCGCCACTGGTATAGGAGCAACAGAGACCTGAAGGACGACGAGCTGACGAGAGACGAGTATGTTGCCTGGAAGGACTCCTTCAAGGCCTAGATCCCCTAAACAGAACCGCAAATGGCCTCGTCGAAGGCCATTTTTATGCCGTGACCCGTTCGTGACCCAAACCGCAAAATTCTTCTTTTAAATTACTGATACGATTTCGTATTAGTTTTATGGTTGCAGGTGGCTAGCGGTTCTGCATCACCTCAGGTGGCGTATTACCGCAGGTAATGATACGGAATCGTATCAACCGTTACTCTTAGTGGATTTTTCCGATTCCGTAAAAGTCGCAGGTAGATATGGGTAATTCCACCTGTTAGCCACTTGCGAAGTGGCCTCATTATGACCTAGTTGTCTTAGGTCACGCTGCTACGAATTTGTATGCGAGCTTACGTGATTTGATATAGAAACACCCCTTGAGCAGGTAATTCTCAAGGGGTGCATTAGGTCACATATTGATACAATATTGTATCAGCTTTTATTCCCACTCAATAGTTAAATACTATCTCCAGTTTGTTCCAGTTTGCCGCAGTTTTTCCAGTACGTCCCATTTGCATCCAGTCTCAAAAATTGCGGCGAATCCATGGGGTCAAATTTGGGTCACGGTTTTCAGGGCGGGGCAGGGCAATTTCGTGGGTCACGGTGGGCCACAGCAAACTATGAGCAGTAACTTATTACAACATGGATATTATATGCCAAGGGAGGGCAGGGTAGAGAGGTCTCTGCAAACCCTCTCCTGTAGCTACGACGGCTCCATAACCTTCGACCCGTCCACGCTTGCGGCCAATGCCTGCTGCCTCGAAAACGATCTTCAACGTTTCGATTTTCACCGAAGTTGAGATTCCGGGATTGAAGTAGATTCCCTCACTAACTTTGAAGCAATGTCGCTTTCCTTCCATGAGAATAAAAGCGTAGCAGCGCTATCGTAAAACACTGCTACGCTTAATTGCGGAAGTTCGAAGAGGCTTAAGGCACGCGCTTCGTGACGTCAGAAGCGCGTTGATTCCTTATCTGCGGATTAGCATTCCTCGTCAATGAGCGATTCGACCTCATCTTTCGCGTGGGCAATCGCAACTGGACCCATCGCCAGCGCGGAAACGCTCGCTACGTTGCCATCTGCATCCAATCCAATGCGGACATTGCCCACCCCACAGAAGCTAACAGGCTCGTGTTCTGAAACGACAACCTCAATACCATCGTCGTAGATTTTGGTATGAAAAACATTTGTTTCCGTAATCTTGGGAAGTTCGAGGTAAAGCGAGCCGCGAGGATAATCATCCAAATCAAGATGACCTCCGACAATTGAGAACGAATTAGCAAGAACGAGGTTTAACCTCAGCAGACGATTGGTGTTGTAGTCACAGGCGAACTCGATGCAATCGGTTGGCCGTTTTGCGATGTCGTAATGGCGAAGGAGGTCGGGCTCTTCTTCTGTAAAGAGCACATACAAAGGGAAGTAATCAGCCGTTATCACCTTTGAAAAGGAGTTTCCTTCGATAAAACTGATGCTCATAATGCCTCCTTATTTGAATCCTTTGAATAAAGCATGGACGACTACGGTGTTTGCGTCGCCTTTTTTCTTTCTGAACATGATGCTCCAATGATCACTCTCGTACATATGACCCAGCTTGACATCTTGGGATGTCACCTTGTTCAGGGCTTTCCTGTAGTCGTAGAGCACAAATTGCGACAAGAGATTGGGGTTTGTATTCGCCATCATTAGAGAGCCTTTCAACGCGGTTACCGCTTCGTTCATGTGCTTCGTGGCGTTTCCGTGAGTCCAAAAGGAACCGTGCTCGGTGTCGATGACGAACGATCGGGGAATTTGGGTTCCGGGATAGTTCGGTTGGGTCGGGTGGATGTGGGCCCAGACGGTTGCTGTCGGCTCATCCGGGAAACCGAAGATCTCGGCAAGGGCTTCCTTTGTGCTTCCGTTGGTCCCATGGAAATGACGGCTAGAGAACTTTGAGCTCATCGGCATCATCCCCGTAATTGCCCCTGATTCCCTCGGTGTGGAAGGAAATCGGTATGCCCCTAGATTTCGGGTATTCAAATACATCGTACGCGTCTGATCCGTAAACGATGATATTGGAAGGCAGCAGCTTGTCGACTGCGTATTTCAGCGAGTGGGAGAACCTGCGCCTATTCGCGCGGTTCTTCACGCAGCCGTTAGCCCCAATCGCGATGGTCGACCTTCTGGGAACTCCAGCAAGAGAGTAGTCTGCATTGTCCGGCTCAACCCTGAGGTTGGGGACGACGATGACGCCGTTGTCTTGGAGCCATCTGGAGCAAGACCTGTTCCTGTATGTGTTCCAGATCTTCAGGGCTTCTGGAAAATTGGAGCATGTGCTGAAGTCGGGCTCGATCACCCCAGCGTATTGCTTAAGTTTTTCAAGGTACTTGTGGGGGTTGTTCCAGAACCTCTCGAATCGCCAGTCGTCGACGAAGAAGTGAACGAACTTATTATCGTCAGCTGCCCTTGCGGACATCGCGTCTGGAAACGCAATAAGCCCCTTAGCTTCAACTTTGACGGGGTCGAGCTTGGGCATGTCGAATGCCCCTTCGAACTCTGCTCCTTTCACCATGTAGGCGTGGAAAACATCCCTGTCGGATTTCCGACAGCGCTTGGCTGAGCTCCCAGGGGAGCTGTCGATGTTGCTCATAGTAGGCAACCTTTCTATGGAAATCGGTCAATAACATTGTGTCCGCTTCCCAGAAAGGCCATAATCGAACTTGCTAGAGGAAGACTACGGTCTTTCGGGGAACGCGCGACTCGTTCGCGCGTTTTCTTTTATGCGGAGCTTCTTGCGACGTCCAACTTCACCATCTCCTTTCGTTCTTGCCGGCGAGCATCATCCAAATGCATCGTGAATTACAAAAATGGGATAACTCCATGTCTCATCTCCTTTTCGATGGCATTCTTCTGTGTTATGGCCGCCGATCTGGTGACCTTGTACCTATCGCATATCTCGTTGATTGAGAGAGATGAGATTTTGCTGCACGGCATGAGGAGTGCGCCTGAGAGGGCGTTCGCCTGCCATTCCGAAGATCTGTAAGCGGGAAGATCGCTACTCGCCTTCCTCGCGAATGCCAGCTGTATTCCCTCGTGCTTTATTTGATGACTTGCCTCATGACCAATCGTTGAGCGAGCGAAGGCGTTTCCCGCGCATGCCGCATCGTAGATGTCTTCGCGGATCTTCATGACGTGTTCGTTTGGGAAAGTTTCCCCCATTTTGTTCCCGAGTTCCTTTCCGCTTACAACCATGAAATCGTACTTGCCGTACACGACAGGAAAGGCCTTCTCGACCAAATCCAGGATAGGAAAAGGACCTTCGCCCTTGTACCCAACCGCCTTATGCACTGAATTGGCGATCTCCAAAAGCTCGCGTCTAGAGCAGGCCGGCACTTCATAACCGTAGTCGTGTTGATCCCAGTTTTGCGAGTTAATCTTCATTCAGAATCCTTTGAATGCGATCCTTGTCCTCTTGGCTAAGGTTCTCGAACTTTCGTGCAAAAGAAACTGCGAGGCGCTGATCCCCATCCGTCATATCGCTTATCCTCATGGATATCTCGTTCATCGATTGGAGCGCAGCCGTCTTCAGCTCATCTAGCTGCGCGCCTTCGATTCCGTATTCTGATGCCAGCTTTTCCACGAATCCTTTTGGTGGATTGCGGCGTCCCATCTCAATGGACGAAAGAGTCGAAGACGCGACCTTCATTCGATCAGCCATGTCCTTCATCAATTCGTCTTTATCTATTCTCAACTTCCTCAAGAATCTGCCGAGTTCGGTCGCCATCGCCTTCTCCTTTTCCTTTTCCTAGCTCTCGCGTAGCTGATACTTACAGTTTACAACAAACTGTAAACTTTGTGTACAGTGAGATTAAACTCCGTTCACAAAGTTTGCATTCTCAATATCAGCCCTTCGCATTTGCAAGCCGTCAATCTGGTCCCGAGTCCTTAAATTGGCTTAGAGTGGTTTACCCCCAATGAATCCTTTCAGGGGCTCTTCAGTGGGTTGCAACTTGGCCTCGAGCGCAGCATCGTGGACGTCGCCAACAGCTTCGACAGCATCGGAGATTTCAAGGAGGCAAGGACAAAGGCGGGTATGAGCCTCCTCCCGGTCAGCGAGACGACCGCGAGTCGGTCTCCAAGCTCTTCTTGCTATCCCAGCATGCCGGCAGACAAGGTGCTTTCACGGCCTTGGCCAAGGGCTGGAAGCGCCCTTTTCGTGTCAAAAGCCACCCGTGCGACTAATCCAGTTTGTCCTATTTACACCCAGTCTCAAAAATTGCCGCGAATCCATGGGGTCAAATTTGGGTCCCGGTTTTTCGGGTCATCCGAGGCATTTTCGTGGGTCACGGTGGGTCACGGTAAACTGCGAGCAGCAACTAATGGCCATATGGACATTGTATTTCAAGGGGGGGCGGGGTCGAGGAAACTCCGCAAAACTCTCCCCTAGCAAGCCAGAACTGAGATTTGGGAATCCCCTTCGCTCCTTCTCAAAAACGCTCATGTTGTTCGGTTTGGTTGTAACAGTTGCAAAGGCAGCCATAGCAACACGTGTCCTCATCGCACGTGCAGGTCGAAACGATTCTGCTTTCGGTAAGCACCTCGGGTATCGCGAGTACGAGCATCTCGACATCGTTGAGCAGGGCTCTCACCATCGCCGCCCACGCTCATATAAAGCCTGGACATCGGCTGTCCTCGCATTCCCAGTGCTGCCCCGTGCCGCCGCGTTATAATGCTACAAACGCATTTGTATTGCATTTCGAGCGATGGGAGCGCAGATGCCCGACAGCTACAAGGAGCTCATCAAGAGCAATCCCGACGAGACCGAGATCAGAAGCTTCCTGGTGGACGGCGACCAGGTCTCCGTGACCCTGCGCATCCCCGACACCCTGCGCGACGCGGCGAAGGAGGAGGCGGCGCTCCGCGGCATGAGCTTCTCCGCCTTCGTGCGCACGTGCATGATCGAAGAGCTCGCGAAGAAGGGGGCATAGAGGCGTGATTCGAGTCAAGACCCTCACGATCCAGCTCATCGATGCGCAGCCAGACCGCATTCGCATCTGCCGCGTTGAGGGAGAGTCATTGGTCACCATCGTTATCCCGAGAGAAGACCTCGTCGAAGCGAAGGCGCTGCCCAGCATCCCCCAACGTGGTATCTACTATCTGCTCGACGAGGATCACGGTAACGTAAGTCGCGTTTATGCCGGCCAGACCACTCAAGGCATCACACGTCTCGATGCTCACAAGGCAAGAAAAGAGTTCTGGAACAAAGCGGTCATGTTTCTCGACGACGACCAGAACATCAGCAAAGATGCACTAGACGTTTTGGAGGCCAAGGCCATCGACTACGTTCGTTCCCATGGTTCGTACGAAACCGACAATTCTGCTACGCCCAAGCCCTATGTCGACCCGTACAAGGAGGAAGCGGTCGAGCGCCTTCATGAGCGAATTCTCTTCAGGATGGCGGCGCTGGGGTATGACCTGGACAGAGTCGATCAGAGCCCCATCGGCGCCTCGGTCGTCTTCCATACGAAGAAGAACGGGATACGTGGATTGGGGCGCTACGATAAAACCACCGGGCACTTCACGGTTCTCGCCGGCTCGAAGGTAAACCTCTCAAAACCTGTGCTGAAGAACGTAAGCGTTGCGGCGCTGCGCAGGGAAATGTTCGGCGGCATTGTTGGCATCGCGGACCTTGCCGAGGATCTCGAATTTCCGACGCCCAGCGCCGCGGCGGTGTTCGTGCTCGGCGGTAGCCAGAATGGCTGGACTGAATGGGTGAACAACGACGGCGAAACGCTCAACCAAGTTTACAGAAGCGAGGATTAACAGATGAACAAACAGCAATTGGCATCAAAGATATGGGAATCCGCCAACAAGATGCGCTCGAAAATCGAGGCAAATGAATACAAGGATTACATCCTGGGCTTCATCTTCTACAAGTTCCTCTCCGAGACCGAAGTCGTCCGCCTGAAGGCACGTGATTTCGCTGAGGAGGATTTGCCGAGCCTCGTGGAAGACGACGAAGAAACGGTCGAGTTCGTCAAGGGCGAGTGCGGCTACTTCATCGCCTACGAGAACCTCTTCTCCACCTGGGTGGCAAAGGGCGGCGACTTCGAGATTTCAAACGTTCGCGACGCCCTCTCTGCCTTTAGCCGTAACATCGATCCTGCCCGCAAGCGCGTCTTTGACGGCATCTTCGACACGCTGCAGACCGGTCTCTCCAAGCTCGGCACCGACGCACGGAGCCAGTCCAAGGCCGCTCGCGACCTCATCTACCTCATCAAGGACATCCCGATGGACGGTCGCCAGGACTACGACGTGCTTGGCTTCATCTATGAGTACTTGATCAGCAACTTTGCCGCCAACGCCGGTAAGAAAGCTGGCGAGTTCTATACGCCGCACGAAGTCTCCATGCTCATGAGCGAGATAGTCTCGTGGCACCTGGCCGGACGCGAGAACATCACTATCTACGACCCCACGAGCGGATCGGGCTCGCTGCTTATCAATATCGGCAAAGCCGTGGCACGACGCAACGGCGACCCGGACTCCATCAAGTATTATGCGCAGGAGCTTAAGGAGAACACGTACAACCTCACGCGTATGAATCTGGTCATGCGTGGAATTCTTCCCGACAACATCGTGGCACGCAATGGCGACACGCTCGAAGACGACTGGCCCTGGTTCGACACCGTCGAGAACAAGGATGAGACCTACGATCCGCTCTTCGTCGATGCCGTGGTGTCGAACCCGCCGTACTCCCAGAACTGGGATTCGGAAGATAAGGAGCTCGACCCTCGCTTCAAATTCGGCGTTGCCCCTAAATCCAAAGCTGATTACGCCTTCCTTTTGCATGATTTGTACCACTTGCGCCCCGACGGCATCATGTGCATCGTTCTGCCCCACGGCGTGTTGTTCCGTGGCGGCGAGGAGGGCGCAATTCGCAAGAACCTGGTGGAGAACCGCCATATTCAGGCAATCATCGGGCTTCCTGCCAATATCTTCTTCGGCACCGGTATCCCTACCATCATCATGGTGCTGCGCAAGCAGCGCGAGACGAGCGACGTCTTGGTGGTGGACGCCTCCAAGCACTTCGTGAAAGAGGGTAAGAACAACAAGCTGCGGGCAAGTGACATCAAGCGTATTGTTGACGCCGTGACAACGAACGCGACCGTCGACAAGTTTAGCCGCCTGGTTCCCATCGACGAGATCCGCGCCAACGACTATAACCTCAACATCCCGCGTTACGTGGACTCGAGCGCGGCCGCCGAAAGCTGGGACGTGTACGCCACCATGTTCGGCGGCGTGCCGAAGGCCGAGGTTGACGCGCTCGAACGCTACTGGAAAGTATGGCCGAGCCTCAAAGGGCAACTCTACCGCGACGCCGATGGTTCGTATCTTGCGCCCGCGACCGACGACGTTGCGCAAGTGGCGAAGGAAAACGCCGACGTCTGCGCCTTCTTGGACGGCTATCGTGATGCGACAAGCCACTTACCGGCCACGCTGCGAAGCCGTTTGGTAGACGCTGCCGATGAAGTCGATACTGTGGCGGAGGAAGAGGCCATCGCGGTGCTTTTGAAAGACGCGCTGGCGGGCACAGCCCTGATCGACGGCTACGACGCCTACCAAGCGCTCGACGATGCCTGGGTGGGAATTTCCGGCGACCTGGAGGTCATCCAGACCGAGGGGAAAGGCGCTGTGCGCAAGGTGGACCCGAATATGGTGGTCAAGAAGAAGAACGGCAAAGACGTCGAGGTGCAGGACGGCTGGGCTGGCCGCATCCTGCCGTTTGCGCTTGTGCAAGAGCACCTGCTTGCCGAAGACGTCAAAAAGATTGCTTCCCGTGATTCCCGCCTAAGCGAGATAACGCAGGAAGTAGACGAGATTCTCGAAAGCTTCGACGAGGAGGACAAAGGATCCTCTGCTGCTGTCAACGACGAAGGTTCGTTTGTGGCGGCTGAGCTCAAGAAGGCTGTGAAGGCTATCGGAAAGCACCCTGAAAACGATTTCGAGCAAGGTCTGGTTCGTGCGCAGGCGCTGCTCGATGAGGAGAAAAGCCTCAAGAAGGCGAACAAGGAAGCGAGAATGGCTCTTGAGGAGACGA
>CAKTVK010000088.1 GCA_934623455.1 uncultured Eggerthellaceae bacterium
CCAGCACGAACGACGGCAGGCCAATCGTCATAGCGCTCACCAGCGTCATCTGGATAGGCTGGAACGGATACTGCCAGGGCAAGAACACGAACAAAACCGCCATTGTTATCGAAAACAGCGTCTTGACCAGGAACAACGATGCAGAACGCTGCAAGTTGTTGATAGAGCGCCTGCCCTCCGCCACCACTTTGGGCATGCTGGCGAAGTCGTTGTCCACCAGCACCAAATGCGCCACGTTACGTGCGGCATCGGAACCCGCCGCCATGGCAACGCTGCAGTCGGCCTGCTTGAGTGCCAGCGTATCATTCACGCCGTCGCCCGTCATGGCAACAACGTGGCCCTCGCTCTGAAGCGCCTGGACAAATTGCTTTTTCTGCTCGGGCTTCACACGACCAAACACGTGATATTTCTTCATGGCGGCCGCCACGTCTTCGTCGGTTTTCAGCGTAGTGGCGTCCACATAGGCATCGGCGTTCGGCACGCCTACTTTCGCCGCAATGCCGGAAACCGTGCGTGGATCGTCGCCGGAAATCACGTTCACGGTAACGCCCTGTTCCTTGAAGAACTGAATGGTCTGCGCCGCTGTGGAGCGAATCTGATCATGGATGCAAATGAACGCCAGTGGCTCGGGATCGCCCACCAGCGCGCCATCTTCTGTGAAGCCCGAAACAGAAGCAAGCACCAAAACACGCGCGTCTTTCGCCAGCTCAGAAACGCGTTCCTCGATCAGCGCGTAACGTTGCCCCATAACAAACTGCCCCGCGCCCATGACGTAAGCGGCGCCTTCGAAAACCGCGCCCGACCATTTTTTGTCCGACGAAAACGGTATCGCACGCACCAACGGCAGCACCGTACCCGTTTGCCCCTTGCAATATTCCATGATAGCGCGCGACGTTTCGTTGGGGTCGTTCTCGGCGGCCATGAGCGATGCCAGCGCACTGGCAACCTCTTGCTCGCTGGCGCCCGGCACCAGCTCAACCGCGTTCACTTCCATGGCGCCCGTGGTGATGGTGCCTGTTTTATCCAGGCACAGCGTGTCCACGCGAGCCAGCGTTTCAATGCAGTACAGCTGCTGGACCAGCACGTTTGACTTCGAAAGACGAATAACGGCAACCGCCATAACCGTTGACGTGAGCAAAATCAGGCCCTCGGGAATCATGCCGATCAGCGCGGCGACGGTGCTCAAAATGCAGTCAATCAAATCGACCGGACCACTTGACAGATAATACTGGCTGCAGAAAAGCGCTCCGCCCACAAACGGGAGCGCAATAGACACATACTTCACAATCTTGTTCAGCGTGTCCATGATTTCGGAATTGACCTTCTTATGCTTTTTGGCCTCGGCGCTGATCTTGCTTGCATAGTTCTCGGCGCCAACGTGAATCACACGCGCCGTAACGCTGCCCGCATTCACAAACGACCCGCTCATAAGCACATCCCCGGGCTTTTTGGGAACAAGGTCGCTTTCACCCGTAAGCAGGCTCTCATTCATGTCGCATTCGCCTGCAATAATTTCGCAGTCCGCGGGAACCTGCATACCGCGCCCCAGGCAAATCACGTCATCGCGAACCACCTGGTCAAGCTCAATTTCCTGGCGCACGCCATCACGAATAACGGAAGCATGCGCGCTTGCAACAATAGACAGCTTATCGGTAACCGCTTTCGAGCGAAGCTCCTGAATGATGCCGATGAAAACGTTCACGACAATAACGATCATGAACAGCATATTCTTGTAAGAGCCGGTAAGAAAAACGATAACGGCAAGAATCAGGTTCACCGCGTTGAACAGCGTGACCAAGTTGTCGAAAAGAATCTCCTTGATCGAGCGCGTATGCACGTTCGCATCCATGTTCACATCGCCCGAAGCAATGCGCTGCCGCACCTCTTCGCTGGTCAGACCCGTTATCTTTTCCATTGAAACCTCGAAATCTCTTCTTCTCTCCCTGCATGCGAAGCGGTCGTACTTGAAACGGCTGGCGATCGCCCGTCGAAAGTGCCTGAAGCAGCCAACCCGCAAGTCCGCCCACACGTCACAGCCGCCCGTCATTCCTGCGCCGCGCACAAAAAGTCACCCGCGCGCCAGCCCGGACTGGCGTACCGCCCAAAGCGTCTGCCGCTCCTTCGCCCGCCGCGCAGCGCCGCCGCTGGCCGCTACTCCGGTGCGCCGGACTCTTCCAGCGCCTCAAGCGCCGCCGCATAACCGCCCGCGCCGTAGCTCAGGCACTTGGACACGCGTGCGATGGTAGTTGCCGATGCCCCCGTTGCCGCCTCGATGGCGGTATAGGAATTCTTCTTCGCAAGCATGCGCGCCACCTGCAAGCGCTGAGACGTGTCGCGAATCTCGCGAACGGTGAATAGGTCCTGCAACAGCGCGTATATGGTATCAGGGTCGTCAAGGCGGGACAGAACCGTTAGCAACTCGTCAACCTCGTGCGTTCTTAAATTATCCACCACGTTCACCCTTTCGCTATTTTCCTAGCTTGAACAGGCCAAACTCAATCGAATCAACAAGCGCGTTCCATGAAGCTTCTATGATGTTCTCCGAAACGCCAATGGTGCCCCACATGTGCTCGCCGTTCCTGGTGGTAATGGCAACGCGCGTAATGGCATCGGTACCCACGTTCTCGTCCAGAATACGCACCTTGAAGTCCACCAGTTCCATGCCGGCAACTTCGGGATATACCTCGGAAATAGCCAAACGCAGCGCGTTATCCAGCGCGCCAACAGGGCCGGCACCTTCGCCTGTGGCAACCACACGCTTTCCGCCCACGTGAATCTTGATGGTTGCTTCGGACATAGCGTCTTTCGCGAAGGCACCCGTGTCCTCGTAATCATCCACAATCACACGGAAGCTCTCCAACGTGAAATGCGGCTTGACCTGGCCTAAATGACCCCAAATGAGCATGGCTAAGGAGCCATCGGCAGCCTCGTACGAATAGCCCTTGTTCTCGCGCTGCTTGATGTCCTCCAAAATGCCGGCAACGCGCTTGGGGTACTGCTCCAGGTCAATGCCAATCGCCCGCGCCCGCGCAACAAGCGACGCCTTGCCCGCTAGCTCGCTTACTACCATATGGGACTTATTGCCCACTGCACCAGGGGAAACATGCTCGTACGCCTGCGGAAAACGCGCGATGGCGCTGGCATGGAGCCCACCTTTGTGCGCGAACGCTGCCGAACCCACATACGGATGATGCGCCCAAACCGACTGGTTGCACGAATCGGCCACAAACGCCGCAACCTCGGAAAGCTCGCGCAGTTTATCGGGCCCCACGCAGAAAAAGCCCATCTTCAGTTCCAAGTCGGCAATAATGGTGAGCAAGTCGGCATTGCCCACGCGCTCGCCAATGCCGTTGATGGTTCCCTGCACATGACGCGCGCCGGCACGCACTGCCGAAAGGGAATTTGCCACCGCGCATCCCGTGTCGTTATGCGTATGAACACCAACGTTCACCTGCGGAAACGCTGCAACAACCGCCGCGGTGATTTCCTCGACCTCAAACGGAAGCACGCCGCCGTTTGTCTCGCACAGCGAAACCATGCGCGCACCCGCAGAAACGGCGGCGTCCACGCATGCCAGCGCATATGCCGCGTTCGCCTTGTAGCCGTCGTAGAAATGCTCGGCGTCCAGCACAACTTCCCTGCCTTGCGCCACCAAGAACGCAACGGAATCGGAAATCATGCGCAGATTTTCCTCGAGTGTGGTCTCCAGCACGCGCGTGACCTGCAGATCCCACGTTTTTGCAACAACAGCAATAACGGGCGCCTCGCATGCCACTAAATCGGCAAGACCTTTGTCCTGATCTGCGGAAACATCCTTATGACACACAGAACCGAACGCCGTCAAACGCACATTTTTCAGCTTGAGCTTGCCCACGCGCTGGAAAAACTCGATGTCCTTTGGGTTCGAGGCAGGAAAACCACCTTCGATATAATCAATGCCGAACGCATCAAGCCGCTGCACAATGCGCAGCTTATCCTCAACGGAAAGGGCAATCCCTTCGCCCTGTTCGCCATCGCGCAACGTGCAGTCGTACGTGTAGATTTTCGTTTTCTGAAGCATCTCTTTGCTTGCCGTCATAGCCACTCTACCTGGGAATTCTCTTATTTCTTTGCTGATGTTCGCGCTAAAGGGCCCTTACATTACGCCCATCCGAACGCACTCGTTTGACCTGGAAGGACACCATGCGGACGCACCCGCGAACACAAGAGCGTCTATTATACTCCATCACACGATAGTGCCGCGTTTTGTCAAAAAACCTGCTCGGTAAAAGAACAGAGTCTTCAAATCCTTCTCTTTTGCTCGGGCATCGGAACGCAAAGCGCCGCGCGGCACGATACAAAGCAAGTGCGGAGTACAATGAACGAAACAGCGCTGATCAAAGAACAAGGAGGCAAAGGGGTCCATGGCAGAATCGAATTACGAAAAGACGAAACGTGCCTGCGCGCAAGCGTTTTGCGAAACCGACCACAGCGCGCTTATTGAGCGATTTGGGCTTGAGCAAGATGCCAATTATCTGTACGTGCGGTTCTTTGAGCAGCGGTTTCGCCTGAGCAAGCGCACAGGCATCATCGAACGCAGCGAAGAATGCGAAGCATCGGGCGCTGCCGCAACCCCCGACGCTCCGGGCGCCCCCAACGGAGCCGCTGCAACACCTGGCGTCCCCGCAACCCTGGACACCACCGCAGCCAGCGCCCCCGTTAGCGCTGCAGCCCCAGGCGCTCCCACAGAAACCACTTGGTCAGAAGCGCAATTCAACGAAGCCATGACCATCTACGACCTGCTGGGATATGCCCAACCCACCTGCCACGCCAGCAAAACCATGATCAACATGAAAAGCCTGCACACGAAAATAGCGGCAACAGCGCCACGGCCAAGCAGCATTTACGCAGCCCAAGAAGCACGCTTGGCCGCGCTTGAGGCGCAGAAGAGCGGCATTTTGGCGCAGGCCGCGCGGGCGCTGGGCGGCGCGCCGCTCGATAAAGCCGATGCATCGGCCCAGTTCACCGTCATAAATGATCTAACCATGCAAGTTCAGCTCTGGCTTCCCGACGAGGACTTCCCCGCATCGCTTCAATTCTTCTGGGACGAAAACGTGCTGCAATACATGCATTATGAAACGGTTTGGTACGCAAACGGGTTCATTCTGGAAGAGCTTGAGGCTCAATGTCGGAAACTTCTCGGAGCAGAAGGGGAAGTCCTACCGCATGCTCTTCCTGCAAAACGCTAAAAGGCCTGTACAGCCCGCGTAAACGTCGTTGAACGTTGTTTCGAAATCGCCCGTATACCAAGGGTCGGCAACGTCGTCGGTCGATCCAGCAAACTCCATGAGCTTGTAGATCTTGCCGTGCGCGGCGGCGCCCAACGCATTTCTCATGTTGCGAATATTCGCAGAATCCATGCCGATGATCAGGTCAAACTCTTCCGCATCGCTGCGCTTCAAGCGCCGTGCGCGATGTTCTCCGCACGCAATGCCATTTTCTGCTAGCACCCGGCGCGTGCCACGGTGCGGCGTATTCCCTATTTCTTCCGTGCTGGTCGCGGCAGAGTCGATGGCGAATTCGCCAGCCAGCCCAGCCTCCTTGACCAAGTGCTTCATAACGTATTCCGCCATGGGGCTGCGGCAAATGTTGCCATGACAGACAAATAGGATTCTAATCAATGTTTCAAACCTTCTCATTCATACATCGGAATTCTTATAAGCGAATTGGCGCAACGAACTGCGCGTCGCGGTTCACATAACGCCACAAAGCGTCGGTCAAAAATCACCTACAGTATTATGATGCTTGCCGCAAAACCAACCCACAACAACCAAAAAAGAAGGGCAAACCGCACCTTTGCAGAACGGTTTACCCTTATCGTCAAATACCGCAGCGCTTCACACGCGTCCACCAGGGTTATCCCGGCAACCACGCACACTTGCTCCGAATGTCCTTTGCTCCGAGCGTCCTCCGGGCGCGCGGCGCAACTCACTTGCGCGCAACCACGCGCGCCCGTGCTCCGAATGTCCTCCGGGCATCGCGCGCAAAGCCTTCTCCGAACACTTTCCAAACACTACGCAACCTTACGCGCAGCACCTTGGCATACCGGAATTAGGCTTCAGAGGGCAGCCCCCCCCCCAGGAAATGAAGGGTCATTTTTGCTTGCCACGTCAACCAATCCTTCTGCCTCACTGCATCTGCGCCGCAGAAAATGCCATTTGCGGCATATTTTTGCGCAGCACCCATAATCGCCATAATGCTGCAGGTCTGATACTCGCGATCGCAATACTCGGGAACAACATCTCCCTGCTCAATAGCCAGATCGAAAGCATGATAATACAAATCGAAGATGGGCTTCATCGCATCGCGACAAGGAATAAGCGCCTCTTTATTGGACTCATCCAAGAAATATTGATCGACATTCGTAGTAAATCGCAGCAGGTCAAGCTGCTCTTCGTAATCTTGCACGAAGCCCATAAGCAGATACTCTATCTGCTCAATACCACGACGCTCGGCGACTTTTTCCTCTTTGAAACGCTGCAGCACTTTCTCAGCACGCATACGCATCGCGTACGCGCATGCGCGAATAACCAGGTTCTGCTTTGTGCCAAAATAACGATAAATCGTTGCAACGCCAATACGAGCTTCATCGGCGATATCCGTCATGCTAATGGAATCAATTGCAGCATGAGAGAACATTTTGAAGGCAGTCTCAAGAACATCGCCGCTTCGTTTCCCTTTGACCAAACCATTTTCGTCTAGCTGCATTACGACACCATCTCCTCTGCTTCGGTCTTCAACACAGTATCCGATTTATCAGAGGCGATAATACCAGTTCTTATTGAAAATATTGTGAAAAACTGTGATATGGTTTCTCTTATTTTCCCACTTCAGACACGCCATACTCATTCATGATATGTCGTAAGATCTCCGACCCGTCTTGGATATCTTTTCGCAGCGCCCAATAGTCCACGGGGCGTCCCTCCACACTTGTTATAGCAATGCGATTGATGTGGTGTTGTTCATCGCTTAGGCCGCGAATCGGCTCTTTCAGCAGGTTATACAAACCCCAAGGAACCGAGCTGGTAATGTATGCGGCAATATCTTCCGGCGACATGTTCATGCCCGACTCGCCCCAATAGCGAAACATCGAGCCCGACGAAACCAGAAACGCTTCAATCTGGAAAGCGGCAACGGAGTCAATGCGCTCGCGACGATACTTCGTAAGCGTCTCCATCAAAACATCACGTTTGTAGTCGAAAAGGGCGTCACCCGCCATGCTAGACGATGCGCCTTTCGGAGCGGCAGAGAAATACGCCTTGTAACGCAAGAACTCAAGACACGTGCGGTACAAGCCAACAAACCAAGTGCACGTACGTCCTATTTGGGTGAATCCCGCATCAATGGCGCGGCGGCACACCCAAAGCGCCATGTCTTCTTTGTTGTCGAAATAACGGTAAAACGTGGGTTTGGAGATATGCGCCTCTTCGCAGATACGCTTGATGGTGATTTCCGACACAGCAGCACCCTGCTCGATGCATCGATTGTATGCATCGAAGATGAGCTCGCGCCACTCTTCTTCGCGTTCTTTTGACGAACCCGCCATGTTGTCCCCTTCCCCAAGCGAGACTCATTATAGAAAATCAGAGCGCATGTTGAAATAGCAAAATGCAAAATAATTGTCCTATCTTGCCCATTATGGCAGATTTTTACGAATCGAGAAATGGACATTTTAAGAAAGTGGCGTTGAACTGGGGAAATGCAGAATTGCACTATTTTGTGAAATATGACGTATTTTGCGGTTGCATTTTTCTGAGCATCGTGAGCAACGTTGCAAAGGGAATAAAGCGGGCGCTTGAGTAGCACCGTCAGCGCCCCTAAGCATTGCGTTCTTGGCTTTCGGAAGCTTCGCAAGCTGTAATTCCTACCCTTTCGCTGCCGAAAAAATCTGCATGCGCCGCGCCGCACTACAAACAATTTGAGCACAATGCCCGTATCGCTTTTATCGTATTCAGTAAATCTATGTTGCATATGTCCGCTTTAAGCATACAATTGCAACATGACCTATTCGAACCACATAACAGCGCTCAACGAACTCTCTGCTTCAGAGGGAGTCTTCACCACTGCACAAGCAGCACGACTTGGGGTTACGCGCAACGCATTATCTCAAGCCGTTGCATCCGGCCGAGCCGAACGCATAATGCATGGCGCATACCGGCTTGCTGGAT
>CAKTVK010000089.1 GCA_934623455.1 uncultured Eggerthellaceae bacterium
GAATTTGTCCACCATGATGCCGCCGCCCAAAGAAGCAAGAATGTAACCAATTTGCAGAATAGTCATCAAGGTTGCGCTAAACGTTGCAGCATCATCGCCCAAGATAAGCATGCAGTTCGCCTGGATGTAGCTGTTGAAACCGCCCGGGAATGCGCAGCCGATGCAGGCAATGAACAAAACAATGAATGCAATGGAGCCAACAGCCTGCTTCAAAGGAATACCAGGCTTGGCTGAACCGCCTTCGGTCTTAACATCTTCGCCGTACTTTTCCAAACCAACGCTGGCAGGATTCGTGGTAAACACGGTAAGCGAGAAAACAAGAATGAGCAGGACCAGAACAGCATTTACGTAGTAAGTGCCCTTCCAACCAATGCTCAAGAAAAGCTGCGTGAACACCAAGGGGAAGATAGCACCACCGATGCCAGAGAACAGGTTTGCAATACCCAAGTAGCGACCAGCGCAGGAATTGCCGAACCAAGAGTTAACCAGCAGCGGGCAGGCGTACAGGAAGAACTGGCCGCCAAACAAGCCCATAATGATGCCGATCACAGAGAACTGCCAAGTCCAGTCGGGTGTTGCAAACGTGAAAGCAACCATGCACAGGGCAACAACAATAACGTCAAGGCTCAAGAACAGCTTGGTGTTCTTGGGAAGCAAAATGCCACCCAAAAACGTTCCAACAAGAGCAGCAATACCGTACATCGAAATCCAAGTCACATAAGCAAGCATGTCAACACCGGCCTGAACAGGCACGAAAGCGAAGTACGCCGATGAAGAGTTCAGAACCGTGCCCAAACCAACCATCTGCATAACGCAGCAGCCAACAAGCACGAGCATTGCCCTGCTCATGCTCTTTTGTTGAATTTCCGTCATTTTTCCTCCTTTTAAAAGCTTTTATTTACCCCACCGCGCCACCTTCATGCAGCCGGCCTCACTACGGGCAACAGATCAGCCAGCTGCATAAACAGACACGGTGAATGTTCAAGGCGTCATTCCCCCACGACGCCAATAAACCAAAGTAAAAAACTACTCGACGCAGTACAGCGACCAGCGCTTGCCGTCGCCCATCTTCTTGGCAAGGTCCTCGACCTCGCCGTAGTACATGCACCACGCCTGGCAGTGCTGCACGCACATGGGCATCTTGCCCTTGGCGGTGCGGTCGGCGCACATGTCGCAGGCCTTGGTGATCACGGGCATCCAGGTCCACTCCCAGCGCTCGGGGCCCTCGGGCTTGCCGGAGTACTCGTAGGGGCCGACCTCGGTCAGCTTGATGCCGAACTCGCCCTTGGGCAGGCCCAGCTCCTTCTTGCAGGCGACCTCGCAGGAATGGCAACCGGTGCAGTAGTCGTAGTTAATAAGAATTCCCTTAGTCATTTCTCGATCTCCTTACGGTTGCATGGGCTGATAGTCATCGCGCCAACCACCAAGCTCGGTAATTTGCTTACCAGGCATGATGTCGCCTTCTTGTACCTTGTAGATACGGCAGCGCGTGCACTTGATAGGCGAACCGATGCCACCAGGACCAGCCTGGAAGTTGCGTGTAAGGTTGTTCACGTTGTAATCGAAGCAACCATACAGATGCGGTGCAGCACCCTCTTCTTCGGGCTTCCACCAACCATGCTCTGCGCTCAGAACATCGTCGGGCATGCCTTCAAAAATCTGCACCATCTGCATGCAGCGACCTTCTTTGTTCTCCATCCAAATCCAGTCGCCATCGGCAATACCATACTTAGCGGCGGAAGCAGGAGAAATCTTGACACGCGGCTCGGGATGGAACTCGCGCATGGTAGCCGCCATGCGATGCTCGGTATGGAAGAACTCGTAAGAACGAGATCCGCTGATCATGTAGAACGGAAGCTCTTCCATGATCTCGGGAGTAGTCTCCCAGGTTTCCGGAGCAGGCGTGTACACAGGGTACGGCGGGATTCCCCACGCATCAAAGATGCTCGGGATAAGCTCGATACGACCAGAAGGCGTGTTGAAGCCAACCTTGCCATCGGGACGAAGCAGGCCCTTCTCATGCTTGTAATACGTTGCATTCCACTCATCATACGCATGTCCACCAGCCTCGACAAGCTGCTGGAAGGTGTACGGGCACTTCGTAGTAATGCTTACGCCGCCGGCATCGGAAACAGAGGTATGACCCCAGGATTCGTCGGTGGCAGCAGAAAAGTTTGCCTTCTTAACCTGGCCATCCTCGCCAACAACAGCAAGGTCAGTAAGCAGATAGTCGTTGATAAAGTCCTCGGCGTTGTCCCAACGAACGAACAAATCAGGATTCATACGCTTGCCCAAAGCCAAAGCAATCTCTTCGTCAGACTTTGCTTCGTAGTACGTGGTGACTTTCTTCATGGCGCGAAGCGGCGTCCACCAAGTACGAGCAGAGTCGCGCTCAACACTCATGGAAACAGGCAGGATCAGGTCGGCAATAGCAACCATGGTCGGGGTGATCATGGGGTCTGCGTAAACAATGAAGGGGATCTTGCTCATGTACTTATAGGCACGAGCAGCTGCACCTTCGTGACCAGCAAAAGCATTGCAGCTCTGAGCATAGAACATCTTGATAGGATACTCTTCGCCCGTTGCGGGAACAGTACCGCTTTCAAGAATAGACGCCATGGCATCGCAGTTGGACATGCCAACAAAGTCCAAACCAGGATCATTGATCATCCACTTGCGGAACTTGCGCTCCAAAGCCTTCGGATCTGCATACAGGTCAACAGAAGAGTAACCTGCATTGATGTCGAACGAGTTGTGGACCAATACATGGGTGCCCGGCTTCTCAATGTTGCCGCAGATAGCCATCAAGTCGCATACTGCTTCGGTCCAATGCATAGCAGAGCTGGTGCCTGCATCGAAAACCAGACCCCACTGGATAGCGCCACGATCGGCGTTAGCATACAAACGAGCAGAAGCAGCAATGTCTTCAGCAGGAACAGTCGTAATAGCAGAAGCCCATTCGGGGGTGAATTGGGCAACGTGCTCCTTCAGCTCATCGTAGTAAGCGCACCAACACTCAACGAACTCGCGGTCAATCAGGTCTTCCTGAGTGATAACGTTCAACCACGCCAAAGCAATGCAAGCATCGGTGCCGGGATGGGGACGCAGCCAGTACTCTGCACGAGCACCCCACCAGGTCAAAACAGGGTCAATGGAGATAATCTTAGAACCATGCTGAACGCAAACATTCAGCCAGTGACCCAGGTAGCCGTCGCCATTAGATTTCAGCGGCTCGTTGCCCCAAACAACCAACGTGTCGGGAGCCTGCCACTCGGGGTTGTTGTAACGGTCGGGCAACGTTTCGGATGCGTCAACAATAGGATAGTCGCCTAAAGGACCAGCAGCACCGCAAACGCGCGGCATGTAGCACCACCAGCCAGAGAAGTAGATACCACCCACGTTTGCCGTACGGAAGCACGCGCCAGCAATAAAGGGCACCTGCCAGTTAATGTTGCGGCCCGTGCCGTGACCAACAAGAATGGACTCGCGGCCAAGACCCTTGGCGTCAATTTCGTTTTCTACATAGGAAGCAATCATCTCAATTGCTTCATCCCAAGAAATACGCTCCCATTTGTTTTCGCCACGCTCGCCAGCGCGCTTCATGGGGTACTTCAAGCGATTTTCGCTTTCGACCATTTCAATAAGGTCTAGGCAGCGCATGCACAGTTTACCGTTTGCATAAGGATCCAGCGGGTCGCCCTCAACACGAGCAAGCTTGCCGTCCTTGGTGTATAGAAGAATGCCACAGGAGTCGTGGCAGCCAGGCGCACTGTAATTGTAGGTACGAGTAACGGTGTAGCCGTCCTCTTCCCAGGTCCATTCACCTTCGTGATATGCCTTGCGGTCAATGCCGTCAAGGAACTCTTGGTAATTCATACCCATATTGTTCTCCTTGCGCGATAAAAGAACCGTGTAATTAAGAGAGAAAGCGCTGCCTATGAATGCGACTTAGAGGAGGAGGGGAAGAGGTTTGTCGAATTCATAGGTTTGAAAGCCACGGTGCCGCATGAACTGCAGATACCCGTTTCTTGATCAACAAGACCCCCGCATTTCAAACAGGGAATCGGAGCAGGTGGACGAAAATACGGCGAATCCTTATCATTTTTGCCGCATCGTCCGCAGCCGTTGCATCCGTAGCACACGCTTTCTCCTTTTTCAAATTGCTAGCGAAGCTCCACGAGCTTCACCCAGTACGTAAGGTGCTTTCCAGCAAAGGGATGATTGAAATCGATCTTCACGTTGTCATCGGTTACTTCCGTGACAAACGCAGGCTGCTTATGCCCATCTTCGGGGTTACGATGAAACATCACGTCACCAACAACCAGCGTATAGCCTTGATCGACCATTGAACGCGGATACCACTGAGCCAACTCAGACTGATATTCGCCATAACCGTCTGCAGCGTCTATTTCAAGCGTCCGCTCTTCACCTTCCGCCATACCCAAAAGACCATCTTCAATGCCCTTAGGAAGCTTCAGGTCGCCAACCATGACCGTCAACGGAGTGCCCGAATCGCGTACGTCAAGAGGTTCCTCGCCTGTGATGCCACCTTTGTAAAGGATGCTCACAATGCTACCCATAGTTACCGTTTCAGCCATCTTCGCCTTGCCTTTCGTACTACCGCAACGTCCTACAGGACATTGCCCTTATCTTCATCGAATTCGCCAACTTTGGTGTCATGGCGATGGACGGCATATGCAGCATGGCCCGTGCCGGTAACCTCGATGTGAGCCGCAGCATGAACGTTAGCGTTCTTGGAAACGAACGCACCCTTAGCATCAAGCGGTTTGTACTGAGGAACAACCAGGAACTGCTTGGTCTTTTCGTCGAGCTTCTTGGACAGCTCTTCAACGGTGCCGTACGTAATGATGTTAGACAGGCAATGATGAACGCAAATAGGTTCCTTACCCTTACCGGTGCGGTCAGCGCACAAGTCGCACAGGTCGGTAACGATGGGCCAGTGATTGAAGTTCCACTGCTCATCATCGATCTTCCAAGGACCATCGGTTACCACCTTGATGCCGGTCTTTCCTACAGGATAGCCGTGCTCTTCCTTGCAAGATACTTGGCAAGAACCACAGTTGGTGCAGTATTCGTAATCAAACAAAAGTCCGTATGCCATAGTTACACCAGCTTTCCAAACTTTTCCCAGACAAGATTCATGTCGGTGTCATAGTTCTCTGCAATAGGCTCAACCTTGCAGACCAGGCACTTGTTAGGAGCACCAAAGCCCAGCTTGCCAAACTTAAAGTTAGGAAGCAGGTTGTTGATGTTGGAGCGGAAGTTGCCATACAGATTGGGCTCGTTGCCGTCTTCCTCGGGGAACCACCATGCATGCTGAGCATGAATGGTCTTCTCATCTACAATCTCGGAAACCTTGGCCTTTTGCACGCACTCGCCAAACGGACTAGAAAGGCGTACCCACTGACCATCGGTAATACCCAACTTCTTTGCAGTAACAGGATTGATCTCAGTAATAGGATCAGGATTCAGCTCACGCAGGTAGGCAATCTGGCGATGCTCAGAATGGAAGAACGCGTAAGAACGGGCGCCCGTAGTCAAGATGAACGGATACTCTTCCATCAGCTTAGGATCGGAAGGACCAAACTCGGGCTCTTCGTAGTACGGCAGCGGATCTTCGCCAAACTGGTTGAACGCAGTAGACCACAGCTCTATACGACCCGTAGGAGTTGCAAAGCCGGGGTTGCCGTCCGTACGCATCTCACCACGCTCGTACTTATAGTAATCAACGGGAATCTGAGAAACAACGCACTTGGAAACTTCGTCGAAGTACTCGCCGTTCTGGCGCTCGCCCAAACGAAGTGCTTCCATAAATTCCTTGGCGCTGCGGAACTTAAACTCGTTCTCCCACAGCTCAGGACGAAGACGACGACCCAGCTCATAGCACAGCTCGTAGTCAGTCAAGCAGTCGCCAACTTCAATAGCCTTATGCATGAAGCCCGCGGTAACGGTGCACGGTGCATAATGAGTAAACACGGTGCCTTCACGCTCGGCAACAGTCTTCAACGGAAGGAAGATATCGCAGGAGGCCTCGATGGAGGGATTCATGAAGGTATCGAAACCAATGCAGAACTCAAGGCTCTTCACAATGGCATCATGCCAGCGCTTCGGCTCCATAGAGGTGCAAGACATCAGGTTGTTGCCCGCATAGAAGCCCATCTTGATAGGGTACGGTTCGCCCGTCTCCATAGCGCGAAGCATCAGGTCCGCATGAGCGTTCAAGATGATCATGCAGTAAGCAGGATATTGATCAAGACCAATCATCTTCTTCTGCAGATCAGTACCAACACCCTTCTCCAGACCGAAGCCAGCTTCATTGTGACCAGCGCCGGTGCCCGGAAGAATCTGTCCACCAGGAACGTCTAGGTTGCCCGTGATTGCCATAAGGTCAACCGTAATTTGACCATGCTGCATACCGTTGGTCTTCTGGTCAGCAGCAAGACCCCACTGAATTGCGCCCGGCTTAGCATTTGCGTACATACGCGCGGCAGCATAAATCTTCTCAACCGGAACACCGCAGATATCAGCAGCCATTTCGGGAGTCATAGTAGCAACGCGCTCCGCAAACTGCTCGAAACCATAGCACCAATAATCAACAAAGTCGTGATCGTACAGGTCTTCAGCAATAATGATGTTCGCCATTGCCATGCCCAAAGCGGTATCCGTGCCAGCACGCAGCTGCAAATGAAGGTCAGCGCGAGCAGCAAGCCAGGTAACACGAGGGTCAATAACGATCAGGCGGGTACCACGACGCATAGCATCTACAACAGCATGACCGAAGAAGCCATCGGGGTTGGACTCCAGCGGAGCCTTGCCCCAAACAACCAAAACCTCAGTAAGGTTGTAACGCTCATCATCCCAGCGCTTAGGAAGCGCACCTGCGTAGTCCCATTCGGGATACGTGGTGCCACCAATGTAAGCGATTGCAGCCAAACGCGGAGTATAGCAAGCGTAGCCAGATTGTGTGTAGCAGAAGTTCGGCGTACCGAAGCACATGGTTCCGTAGGGAGCAAACGTGCCGCCCTCACGGCCGGTGCCTGCAAAAACCACGATGGACTCGCGGCCATAAGCAGCAGTAATGCGATCGTACTCGCTCTTAATAATATCGAACGCTTCATCCCACGTAATCTGCTCCCAAGCGTCCGCGTTGCCACGATCTTTGGGATCACGCTTCATAGGATGAAGAAGGCGCGCAGGATTATAGATATAGTCCTTAAGAGCAATGCACCTGGGACATAGACGACCCTGGGTTACTGGGTTGTTCTCGTCTCCCTCGACCTTTACGAGCTTCCCCTCATCGTTTACGTACAGCTTCAAACCACATCCTACCGGGTGACACCCAGGAGGAGACCACGGGCTCGTGCGAGTAACCGTAAGGCCATCCTCTTCGTAGCGCCAGGGCTTACCGATGTCATTGACATCAGAAAGCGTATCCAGCTTCACTACAGATGCCGTCTTGTAGAAAGAATCTTCGCTCATACGTACACCTCTCTTCCTTCGTCTCTCTTTACTCTGAGTCGCTCATCGTAAACCGATGTGCTAGGAAGAAAATATCAACCGAAAAGAGGGGTTTCATCATCTAGACCTGACGATTCTAATGTTCACTCACCCTGATTATTAACTCAACTGAGGATAATCACGTCTTATCCTTGCCTCACTCTCCACCTTTTTCAAAAAACAAATAGAGTACTATTTTTCACCATTCCCGTTTTTTTCCTTGACTTTTTTCCTATATTCAGCATTTATTCTCAAATCAATCGAAAAACGGGATGAGATCGCTTTGAAAATAGTTACCGAAATAACGCTAAACGATATCCCGCTGCCAAAATTGCAATAACAAAAAATTATTATTTCCGCAGATAGATTTGTAATATCTTTTCTTAGATCGAAATCATCTGCTATATATCCTATCCGCAAAGCAGGATTACTATTCCACAAATCTAACCCTTTCGCTTCGGTTCTTTGTATTAGATATTGAATCGTCTTTTTTATATTAGTTCTTCTTATTTAAGAATAATTAAGACACCGAAAATGAAATTTCATCTCATCCAACGGATGGTAGCACCCATCCATCCATGGTAATGATTTACTGTTACTATGGCCGCGACGAGAATGAGCAAGAATGGCTCGCCAAAGCAACCAAAAAAGCGGTCGCAAGACTGAAAGG
>CAKTVK010000090.1 GCA_934623455.1 uncultured Eggerthellaceae bacterium
ACACCCATCTTACCCTAACCGAGCGCGAGGACATAATGATCATGCACCGCGAGGGCAGAAAAACCACGGAGATCGCGGAGGCGATCGGCCGAAGCAAATCCACCGTCTCCCGCGAGCTGAGGCGCAACTCGTGCCAGAGGTTCTACCGCGCGTCCACCGCGCAGGCCCGCTACGAGTCTCGCCGAAAGGCCTGCCGCCGGCCGCGCATCCTGGATGACCCCGATCTGTTTCGCCTGGTGGCAACCAAGTTCCTTGAAGAGCAGTGGTCGCCCGAGCAGATCGAGGGCAGGCTCGCGTTGGAACTCGGCGCCAGCCCCGTGAGCGACACCACCGTATACCGCGCCATAGCCGAGGGCCGCTTCGACGCCTGCATCGGCGGACGCAGGGCGGCCTGCAGGCTCAGGCGCAAGGGCAGGCGCCGCCGACCGCCGCGCTCCGAGCGCCGCGGCAAGATAACGGGTGCCCGCGACATCGGGGAGCGCCCCGCCGAGGCGGATGGCCGAAGCCGGCTGGGCGACTGGGAGGCCGACACGGTGGCGGGGGTCGCCGGCGGCGCATGCCTGGTCACCCTGGTGGACCGAAGGAGCGGCTACCTGGTGGGCGGAAAATGCGCCAACAAAACGTCCGCCCAGGTCAACAAGGTGATGATAAGGTCGTTGAGACGCCAGCCCAGGCACACCGTGACGCCGGACCGCGGTAAGGAGCTCGCCGCCCACGCCGAGGCCGAGGAGGCCCTAGGCGCCCGATTCTTCTTCGCGCTCCCGCACCACCCGTGGCAGCGCGGCACCAACGAGAACACCAACGGCCTGCTGCGCGAGTACTTCCCGAAGCAGAAGCCCCTGGATAAAGTGCGCGTCGCGGAGGTCAAGAAGGTGTACGATAAGATAAACCGGAGGCCTCGCAAGCGCCTAGGGTACAGAACGCCGTACGAAGCCCACTACGGAAAGTCGTTGCGTTTGATTTGAAGATTCAAGGTTAAAAACAGCACAGATGTTCAATATTACAGCAAACAATGATGCCCGCATCGATCCGCAAAGGAAACGATGCGGGCAGCAGCTCACACCGCCCAATCACAAGCTCACATCGTCTGATACACAGCATCAAAGTTCTGGCATCTCAAACCCAACTGCAAGAGAAGCCAGCAAAGAACAGAGAAAACCTCGCTTTATTCGAGCGCTCATGTTATTCTCATTTGCATATGTATCTAGCTCAAGAATATTTCGAGAGAAAGGATCGCGTTATGGGCTGCGCCGAAGGAGATTGCTGCGCTAATAAATCGGAAAACAAGATTATCAGCTTGCCAAAAACGCTTGACCACAATACCCCCTGGAAAATGTACAACCACCTGATCGGCGGCATTCCAGAAGACATCATCGTAACAGATTACTGCCTGGGAACCCAATGGACTTACGTGGACACCACTTGGGGCATGGGCGTTTCTTTCACCTGCAAGGGCGGCGCGCCACGCCAGTTCACCATGGATTTGCGCGGGCTGCCGCTACGCACCGTCGCTGAGCTGGCAAAAAGCTGGAACTTTGCGGAGGCGTCGTTGGGCGTTGCGGCCATCAACGCGTACTACTCCCAAAAGAAGCTGCTTGATCCTTTGGGCTGCATCTACGACGATCCCGTTGAACTGCCCGATGGAAGCATCCGTAAAATGGACGCGTTCGAGCTATTCCGCGAAGAATCCACTGGCAAGAAAATCACCATCGTGGGCCATTTCCCTCATGTCGAGCGCATCGAGGAATACGCCAGCGAGCTAACCGTGCTGGAGCGCGACTGCCACTCCGCCATCGACACGCCTGATCCTGCCTGCGAATACGTGCTGCCGAGCCAGGATTTCGCGTTCATCACCGGCGTCACGTTTATCAACAAGACGGCACCGCGCCTGATTGACCTGGCAAAAGACGCAAAAACCATCTTCGTGGGTCCCAGCGTTATCATGAGCCCGTTCCTGTTCAAGTGGGGCGTAGATATGTTGGCGGGCAGCGTGGTGAACGACCCCGAGCACGTGGCGTTCAACGTGAAGAACGGCGCGGGTCGATTCTTCGGCAACGCACTGCAGATGGCGGCGCTCTCTCCGCAAGCTTAGAGCTGGCCAACCTTCACCAAACACGGTGTAGCTTCTGGTTGGAGCTGGGAAATCAGAAGCAAGACAAGAAGCTAGGTGCGGGTTCGGAGCGCATCCCGCAAGCAATCGCACCGCACTCAAGGGACTTTCGATTCGAGAGTCCCTTCTTTTTTAGAGCAAAAAACGCACATTTGTTTGCTTTTTTAAGTAATGCGCGGTATGATGAGCGTCTAAAAAGGAAAGGTCGCCCATGAATACTACCACTCATTTCTCACTACCCTATTTGCTACCTTACTGCTGGGATCGCATGCTGTCGTTTCTTGCCATGCGCGCCATCCCCGGCGTTGAAACGGTACAGCAAGGCGCTTATTGGCGCACCGTGCGCGCCTACGATGGCAGCGGAAATGTTCTATGCGGATGGATTCGCGCGGAAAATAACTTGGAAAAATCCCAGATAGAAGTCGAATTTTCAGACAATCTTGCTCCTGCTGCAGATTACCTGAAGAAACGCTTGAAACACCTGTTTGATACTGAGCGCGACCCTACTGCCATCGGAAGCAAGCTGGAGAGCATGAACGAATATCGCGAAGGTTCGTTCGTTGCTGGAACACGTATTCCCGGGTGTTACGACGGCTTCGAGATGGCCTGTCGCGCCGTGCTGGGTCAACAGATTTCCGTGAAAGGGGCAAGCACCCTGGCGGGGCGTATAGCATCGCATTTTGGGACGCCCCTAGATACAGACATTCCCGGGCTGGAATATCTCTTCCCCACTCCTGCAGACATACGCGCGCTGGCAAAAAATGCGCCCATCGAGGAATCACTTGGGTCGCTTGGCATTATCGGCACGCGCTGTCGGACTATGCTCGCGCTGGCGGAGTTGCTTGAACGCGACCCCGCAGCAATTGAGCCGTGCGCGAAAGGAGGGGCAACACCTGAAGAAAAGATTTTAGAGCTTGTAAAGTTGCCGGGCATTGGGGAATGGACCGCCCATTACATTGCGATGCGCTCCATGGGTTGGAGCGATGCCTTCCCCGCTACTGACCTGGGGATAATCAAATTTCTAGGCACCAAGAAGAAAAAGGAGCTTATCGCAGCAGCAGAAAAATGGCGGCCCTGGAGATCGTATGCGGTGATGAACATGTGGACAACAGAACAAGCGGAATTGCAAGAAACGCAGAGTAAGCAGACCGCAAAGAGCGGACGCACAAAGGCAAAAGCCAAAATAGAAGCGAAATCATCGAACGAAATGTCTTCGGAAAAGACGATGAACGAAGCGGGCAAGGCTCCTTCGAGATCAGCACAGAATACAAGGTCGGGAACGTTGCCCAAAATAGCACTGACATCAAGACAAAAGAACGAGAAAGCACCAAACGCGATATTGAAAAAAGCAGATGCAACATCGCCGGAAGCTTCAGCGAAGAAGCACAAGGCGGTCGCGAATGCCCAAGCGGTCGCGAAGCATCAAAGCATGCCAGCGATCGCAACGGCATGGTACGAAACGCCTTTTATGGGACGTGTCATGGTAGCAGCAACCGATCAGGCTATTGTGGGATTATGGATGGAGGGCCAAAAGTATTTCGGAGCCAGCATGCCCCGCGGCATCGTTACGGAAAACTCGGACCATCCCCTTATCCGGAAAGTGTTTTCATGGCTTGACCGCTACTATGCAGGAGAAAAACCTGCGACTTCCGAATTGACGCTTGAACCACAAGGCAGCGAGTTTCGCCAAGTCATTTGGAAGCTCCTCTGCGAAATTCCTTATGGACAGACCTCTACCTATGGCGAGCTTGCCGAAAAAGCTGCGGAGCTTATGGGAAAAGAGCACATGGCATCGCTTGCTGTGGGCGGAGCCGTGGGACACAACCCCATCTCTGTCATTATCCCTTGTCATCGCGTAGTAGGCGCAAACGGAAGCCTTACCGGCTATGCGGGCGGGCTGGATAAGAAGATCGCACTCTTGAAGCACGAGGGCGTAGATACCGACAAGCTTTTCCGTCCCGTGAAAGGAACGGCACTCTAAAACGAAAGTCTCTTCGCACCTTTCGCAAGGCGCTGTTCCTTTACCAGTGCCCCGCGAAAGGAACAGTGCTCTAAAGCAAAAAGGTAACGCGGCTTTTCGGCGCAAATCGAAAAGCACAATCGAGCGGAACACGCGGCAGGGCGCAATACATCGCGGTGCGACGCCCCTTACACAGCGCCGTCGCACGCATAGGCGCTCAGCCGCAGCTACCACGACGCGGCCAAGGAAGCAGAAGGCGTCCTGCATCCCAAGCGCACAACTTTCGAGCAGAACAACGGCAAAAGGCTCCCACGAAATGGGGGCCCTGAAAGAAAGAGCAGAGTATGGGTGATTTCTCAGAGCGGGTATATCGCGTTGTTGCAAGCATTCCCGCTGGTAAAGTGGCTAGCTATGGAACCGTCGCGCGCCTGATGGGCAGCCCGCGCAGCGCCCGTTACGTAGGATTCGCGCTGCGCAACAACCCCTCACCCGGCTCGGGACTTGAAAACATCCCATGCCATCGCGTGCTCTTCAAGGACGGCAGCCTGTGCGAAAGCTTCATTTTTGGTGGCCCCGGCGTTCAACGCGAGCTGCTTGAAGCAGAAGGCGTGACCTTTGCCGACAACAACCATGTGGACATGGCTGCCTGCGAATGGGACGGCAGCGGATTCGTGGAGAACGCAAGCTCAAGCGAAACCGAAGGCGGCGCAGCGGGCAAGAACACCAGCGCCCCTACTGCTCCGCCTGCCGACTTCGATTGGCAAGCCGAACTGGGAGAATAATGCTCCAAATTACCAGTTCGCGCGAATGAAATCCAAAAGCTCCTGATAAGTTTCCAATGCGGGAATCTCTGGATACTGCTCTTTGAGTGTATCGGTAGTGCGGAAAAGCGCACCAGCCTTGGAATTTTGAATCATGCGCACATCGTTGTAGCTGTCACCAGCAGCAATGGTATCGAAGCCCAAAGACTGAAACGCACGAACCGCCTTGTACTTCTGGTCATCGATGCGCAATTTATAGCCAGTGATTTCACCATTTTCAGCAACCACGAGCTGATGACAGAAAATAGTGGGGTAACCCAGCTTTTCCATAAGAGGACGAGCAAATTCCTCAAACGTGTCGCTCAAGATGATGACCTGGGCAAACGAACGTAGCTCATCCATAAACTCACGAGCGCCCGGCAAAAGATCGATACCTGCAATGGTCTGCTGAATTTCCTTAAGCCCCAGCCCATGCTCTTTCAAGATGGCAAGACGATACTGCATGAGTTTGTCGTAATCGGATTCATCGCGCGTGGTCTTTCGCAGCTCGGGAATGCCTGTAGCTTCCGCGAATTCAATCCAAATCTCCGGCGCGGTAACGCCCTCCAAATCCAAGCAAACAATATTCATATCTTATGCCCCTATCTTTATTTGCTTTGCACGGCGCAAAAAACATCGCCGCATTTCGATGATACCGTTCGATAAACCAGCGTCCATTGTGAAACTCATCGCGCAACCCGCACCGCCCATACCCACAAACGGGCGAATAAACTGGCCATCAACACGGATATGCTGACATAAATGCAGCGAAGATTTGCGACAAGAACGCAATGCACAGCAAAAATTCGCGAAGAACGCAATCGGCAGCGGCGGTTACCGCAAAACGCAAGCGCTATAGCCACTCACAAACAAGCGCAGGGACAATCGCCTCCGCAAACAACGAACGAGCGCGAAAACAATCACTATCGCCGCATGCTAGCGGACACGAAAGACAAGGTATTCGTTCAAGCTGCCCGTGCGCCCATCAGCACGGAAGCAATCGGCAAGCTGCGCAACATCGCTCACCGATGCCGCAAGCACCTTCACTTCCTCATCGGTGAAATGATGGCAATAGCGGAAAACACCCTGGGTCTGCTGCCAGCCTAAAAGATAATCATTCGCATCCAGCCTCAAGCATAATCCCTGTTCAGCGAAGTTTCTTAAAGCAGCTTCATGGGACTCATGTGCTTTTTTTGCCAGCCCAGGGTCATCCATAAAGCGCCACAGAGACACGGCAACAAGCCCGCCTGGAATCGTTGCTGCGCAAAGCGCGCGCAGCAAACGCTCCCGCGCCTCGCGTCCTGGAACGTGATGGAAGAACCCGAAGCACACCGTCAAATCCGCGTTCACGCCTTCGGAACCAGCACCCCTGCACGCTGCATCCTCGCATGCATCGCCTATAGAGCTGCCGGAAACGGATGCGACGCCCTTGCCTTCGAAACCGCGGGGCACGAACGGCAATGCGCGGCCCTCGATAAGCGCTGAAACGATATCGCATGGCATGAAAGCAACACCTGCAGGTGCACCAACCAACTGCTCGCAGTTATCAATAGCATGATAATCCCAGGTCACGTTCGGCAGCGCATCTTCCAGGAAGCCCTTGAATCGAACATTTCCGCAGGCAACGTCCAAAATGCGATGCACGAGCGGTGCGGATGCATCTGCACCTTCCGGTTCGCCGCACTGCAGCACGCCCTCGCGTTGCAAGCCTGCGCCATCGCCCGCCGCGCCCGCAGCGTCCAATGCAGACAAGCGCATCCCAAACTCCGAAGTCTGAAACGCAGACGCGCCCGTGCCATCGCCCGTAACACCTGCAGCGTCCAATGCACCAGCGCGCACCACGCCATCCGCGCCTTCGCCGCTTGCCAGCCCATCACCGACAACTGCACCTTCGCCCACTGGGACCGCATCCGCGTCCGCACCTGCGCTTTCGCCCGCTGCCCCTGCGCCTTCGTTGCGCTGCAGCACGCCACCTGCGCCTTCGTCTTCCCAGCCCGTATCAGCCAAAACGCGCCGCCAGCCTGCCCACGCACTCTGCCGCGTTGCCGAAAACGACTCTGCCTGCGCCGCGTAAAACGCCTGCGTGGTGCGATTCAATATGTTTGCTGTTGAAACGTCCATGCTCTCCCACAAATCCTGCAAAAGAATCCTGTAAAATATATGGTTATGGAAAAAATCATTTTAGACATAGCCGCTGCCCTGCGCCGCGCCGCTGCCACGGGCGAAACGTTTGACGCCGCCCAGCTCGTGCGCCTGCTGCACGCTTACAACAAGCCGCTGGGGCAAAGCGAGCAGTTCTACACAAAAAAGAAGCTGCTGCCATATTACCTGAAAACGAAGGCGAACGACCCCGCGCGCTGGGAAAGCTGGAACATTGACCCCGCAACCGAGCGCGCCTTGGTGCAGCTGCTGCAAATCAAGCCGCGTCGCACCAGCTCGGGCGTGGCAACCATCACGGTCATCACGAAGCCGTGGGGCTGCTCGAGCAACTGCATCTACTGCCCCAACGACATCCGCATGCCGAAAAGCTACTTGTCGAACGAACCCGCCTGCCAGCGTGCCGAGCGCAATTTCTTTGACCCGTACCTGCAGGTTACCGCGCGTTTGCATGCCCTGCGCGAGATGGGCCACACCACCGACAAAGTGGAGCTTATTGTGCTGGGCGGTACCTGGACCGACTACCCCGAAGATTACCAATACTGGTACATGACGCAGCTGTTCCGCGCACTCAACGACGGCGAAAGCGTCCCTGAATACGCAGCTGAACTGCGTGAACGCTACAAACAAGCAGGCATTCCCGAAACCGAGGAAGCTCTGCAAGCCTTCGCCGCGCCTGCCCAGGCGGCAATCGATGCGGGCACAACAACGTTCAACGAAGCGCATAGCAGGCTCTACAGGCAAGACAGCCCTTGGCAACGCTTGGCTTCGTGGCAAACCGCGGAGCCCAGCGAGCTTGAACAACAGCAACGCATAAACGAAACCGCTGAACACCGTTGCGTGGGCCTGGTCATTGAAACGCGTCCCGACACCATCACGCCGCAAACGCTCACGCGCGCACGGCGCTTTGGCTGCACGAAAATCCAGATGGGCATCCAAAGCCTTGACCCTGCCGTGTTGGCCGCGAACCATCGGGCCACCAGCACCCAGGAAATCCAGCGTGCCTTTGCGCTGTTGCGCCTGTTCGGCTTCAAGCTGCACACGCATTTCATGGTGAACCTTTACGGCTCAACGCCCGAACGCGACAAAGCTGATTTCCGGCAATTCGTGACCGACAAGCGCTTCCTACCCGATGAAATCAAGGTATACC
>CAKTVK010000091.1 GCA_934623455.1 uncultured Eggerthellaceae bacterium
CGTCTAACGCAAACCCCGCCTCGCCGCGCGCGCCCAAATGCGGGGCGCGCCTTTTAACTGCGCTTGTCACCTTCGCCTTCATCCTTCTCGCTGGTGCAAGTCTTTCCAGCTGCAGCCAAACCAGCCAGGCAGAAGGCGCCGCATTTTCGCCCGCCACAAACATCACGCCCGCAGCATTCAACCCTCAGGCCGCCACAGGTGACGCCACGGCGAGCATCGACACAAGCCAAACCGAAAACGGATTCGTAGGGGCTTGCGCCACAAGCGACGCCCACCTGAAACTCCAAATCACGCAAGGCGACCACAGCGCGAACTGCGATTTACCGAACGATGGCACGCCCATCGTATATCCGCTCACCTTCGGCGATGGCACCTACACCTTCCGCATTATGCTGAACACGCAGGGGAACAACTACGTGGAGCTCTACAGCACCACGGCCAGCGTTTCGCTCGAAAGCGAATTCGCGCCTTTCGTAAGGCCTAACGTCTATTGCGATTTCAATGAGGAAAGCTCGTGCGTGAAAAAGGCGCGCGAGCTCGTTGCGAACTCGACGAACGAGGCCGAGGCGCTTGAGGCCATATGCACGTGGATCGTCGACAACGTATCGTATGACGACGCGAAAGCCGAACAACTGAAAAGCGCGGCCGGGTATGTGCCCAACCCCGACGAAACGCTCGCAAGCGGTACGGGCATCTGCTTCGATTACGCGAGCCTGGGCGCGGCCATGCTGCGAAGCCAAGGCATTCCCACTAAAATCGTCACCGGGTACGTTTCGCCGGGCAATATCTATCACGCGTGGATTATGGTCTATATCGACGGCACATGGAAAAGCGCCCAATTCAGCGTAAGCCCGAATACGTGGAGTCGCGTTGATTTGACGTTCGCGGCAAGCGGCGGCGGCGAAAACGTGGGCGATGGCGAAAGCTATACCGACCGATTTGTGTACTAGGTGCCAGTAAAAAATTTGCTCTGATGCCCCCACCGCAGGCAAAACGTGGGACAATACGGGCGCTATTTGAAGGAACGAGGAGATGCGATGGCAGATAAACTCTTAGAAAGCAGCGCCATTAGCGCGTTTTGCTCAAGCGTGGCAACCATGCTCGCTGCAGGCGTGCAAACCGACGAAGCAGTGCACATGCTTTCGGAAAATCGGGCCGAATCGCAGTTCAAGCGCGTATGCGACGAAGCGTATTCGCACTTGGTAGCTGGTGAAACCCTTTCGGAATCGATGCAGGCGACAGAAGCATTTCCCGCCTATGCCGTCGAGATGGTGCGCGTGGGCGAGGCATCGGGCCGCACCGAGCGCGTGCTGCGCAGCCTTGGCTCGTATTACGACAGCGAGCGGCGATCGTTCGCGAAGCTACAAAACGCAGTTGGCTACCCAGCTGCGCTTTTGTGTGTAATGAGCATCATCTTGGCATTCACGGTCATTTGGATTTTGCCCATCTTCTCGAAAACCTACGACAACATCGCGGGCTCGTTGACAAACGGGTCGTTTTCCATGGTGGGCGTTTCGGTCGCCATTGGCTGGGTCGCACTCATCGTGGTGTTGACGGCCACCATCGCCGCACTCGTTTTATGGGGGCTTTCCCATAATGAAAGCGGCCGCATGCGCGTCGCAAAGCTGTTCGAGAAGTTCCCCGCAACGCGCCAGGCCATGTATCAAATAGCCTCGTCGCGCTTCACCAACGCGCTCGCAGCGTTCGTCGCGAGCGGCGTGCAAGAAGAAGAGGCGCTGCGCCAAGCCATAGCCACGGTCGACCACGAAGCCCTTATGCCAAAGCTGCAGGCCACGCTCACGAGCATGACCGATTTGGACAACCCGCGCAGCCTAGGCCAGGCCATTGTAGAAAACGAAGTGTTCGAGCCCGTATACGGCCGTATGCTTTTGGTGTACACGCGCTCGGGTTCGACCGACGAAGTTCTGCGCAACCTTTCCGACATTTTCTTTGAAGACGCGAACGCGCAAATTGATGCTGCCATCGACAGTGTCGAGCCCGCGCTCGCCGCGTTCCTTACCGTTGCCGTTGGCGCCACGCTCATCGCCGTTATGCTGCCGCTCGTCGGCATCATGGGATCGATTGCGTAAGGTCGCGCCATGTTTCACGAAATAACAGATTCGCAACTCGCAAAACGCCGCACACACCGCATAGCCGTGGCATGCGCCGTGGCATGCGTGCTCGTTGCAGCGTTCCTCATTGTAGGTACGCTGCAGACGCACGCACGCGAGCAGGGCGCCGCCGCACTTCGCGAGAGCATCATAAACGCAGCCAAGCAATGCTGCGCAATCGAAGGCAGCTATCCGTCAACTCTGGAGCATTTGGAGGAACACTACGGCGTCGTGGTCAACGACGATGACTATGTTGTTTCTTACGAAAGCTTCGCCGACAACGTGATGCCAACCGTGGTGGTGACGCCGCGATGAATATGCATGACGAAATGGCGCCCACGCACGAAGAGCTCGAAGCCGAACAGCGCACGCGCGCCTATTCATCGCTCGCTCACCTTGAGCTCGAAACCGAGCAGCGAACGTTTTCGCCCAAGCGCATGTTTCCCCAGTTGGTTTTAGGCGTGTTCTTTATCGCGCTGCTGCTGGCGCTCACAACGGGCGCGCTCGTGTACAAATCAATCATCGATTCGGCCGCGCAGAGCAGCAGCTCGCGCCAGGGCGCCGCCCTTGTATGCAACGCGGTGCATGCCAACGATGCCCAAGGGGCGATTGCAACGGGAACGGGTCCCGAGGGTCGCTCGCTTGTTATTGTGGAAGAGCTGCAATCGGGCACGTTTGAAACGCGCTTCTATTTGTACCAGGACCAAATTTTGCAGGAATACAGCATCGCCGGAACCCCGTACACACCCGAGAAGGCATCGGTCGTGGCCGATTCCGACACATTCGAGTTCACGTATTCGAAGGGCCTTTTAAGCGTGACCACCGACCAGGGCACGTCGAACGTGGCTCTGCGCAGTGCGCAAGGGGGTGCTTAACATGCCTCGTCAAGAACACTACGACTTCCTGGCACGCAGCGGCGGCGCATCGCGCAATAAACGCCGTTCGAACTGGTCAAACACCGCATTTCTGGTCGAATCGCTCGTGTTGCTGTTCTTCCTTATCGCATGTTTGGCCGTATTCACGCAGATGTTCGCCCATTCATGGCTTGCATCCTCGAACGCAAGCAGGCTCTCGGCAGCCTGCGTCGTTGCGCAAAACGCCGCTGAAGATTTTGAAGCAAACCCCCAGGGTGTGCAAAACGGCGCATTCGAGGTGAACGACGCGGACGGCGCGAACTTCCACGTGAACCGCACCGTCGAAAGCGAAGCTACGGCAGCCGGCACCATGTATACCGTTCACATTGCCGTAAGCGACGATACCGGCGAGGTTTATTCGCTCGAGGCACAACGCTATATGGAAGGGGGCGCGCGATGACGAAGAAAACCGAAGGCTTGCGCGTTGGCCCCATTACGCTGGTCACGCTTATTGCCGCATTGCTCTTGGCTGTGCTCGCCACACTGTGCGCAACCACCGCAAACGCGCAGGCCACCATGGCGAATCGCCAGGCGACGTCGCTCACCGAGGCATACGCGATTGACTCATGCGGGCAGCGCATGGTCGCAGGTATTGAAGAGTCGCTTAGTCAGGGCGACGTCGCAGCCGCGCTCACGACCGCCAAGCTCGATGCCATCACGAACAACGCGAAAGCCGCAGACGGCGCAAGCGATTTGAATATCGAATCGGAGTACGACGGTTCAACGGTCTCTTTCACTATTTCGGCGCCGAGCGGCAAAACGCTGTGCGCAAAAGTAACCCGTGAAAACGCGTCGGTCTCTGTCGAGGAATGGAAACTGACGACAGCACAAGAAACGCCGCAGGACGAGCTGTGGTCTTCGAACAACACGAAGTAGATTCGCGAGGAGTTAGCATGAATTTGCAGAGCCTTTTGAAGAAAATGATCGACGTCAAAGCCTCCGACGTATTCGTCAACGCCGGACTGCCGCTTTCATATCAAACGAACGGCGTACATGTGCGCACCGACACCGATCCTTTCACCCCTGCCGACACCAAGGAGTTCATCTCGCTCATCTACGAGCTCGCCGGCCGCAATATGAAACCGTTCGAGCGAAGCATGAATCACGATGACGATTTCAGCTTTGCGGTTTCTGGCGTCGGGCGCTTCCGTGCGAACATTTTCCGCCAGCGCGGCTCGTACGGCGCGGTTATTCGTGTGATTCCCTTTGGGCTGCCCACGCCCGAAGAAATGCACATTCCCGAGCAGGTCATGCAGCTGGCCGATGTGAACAAGGGCCTCGTGCTTATTACCGGCCCCGCTGGCTCAGGCAAATCGACCACGCTCGCATGCTTGCTCGACCGCATGAACCACGGCCGCACGGGGCACATCATTACGATGGAAGATCCCATTGAGTACGTGCACAAGCATGGCACCTGCATTATCACGCAGCGTGAAGTGCCTACCGATATCGCCACGTTCCCTGAAGCGCTGCGCTCAGCCATGCGCGAGAGCCCCAATGTGATTCTGCTTGGCGAAATGCGCGACACCGAATCCATCGGCACCGCAGTGAACGCAGCAGAAATGGCGCAGCTGGTGCTTTCCACGTTGCACACCACCAGCGCCGCCGATACCGTCGAGCGCATCGTTGACGCATTCCCGCCTAGCCAGCAACGCCAAATGCGCATTCAGCTTTCCATGGTACTGCAGGCGACGGTGGCCCAGCAGCTCGTGCCTACCGTCGATGGCGGAAGCATGCCGGTGTTCGAGATCATGATTATGAACACCGCTATTCGCAATTTGATTCGCGAGGAAAAAGCGTACCAGATCGATTCGGTTATCGCGTCGAATGCGAAGGCCGGCATGCAAACCATGGATCAAGCCCTGTTCGCGGCTTTCAAGGAAGGCAAAATCACCAAGGAAACGGCCTTGAATTACGCCAATCACCAAGAAGCGCTCGTCCGTCGATTCGATGCAGAACACCTGTAACCGACGAATTTTGCCCATATGCTGCACCCGCATTGGCAGGTGCAGCTCTCGCGAATACAAAAGAGGGAATGCGGCCTGGGCCGCATTCCCTCTTTTTTCTTGCGAAGAATCCGCCGCTCGAAAAACGCCGATTGCGCGAGCGGCGATTGATTGCGTCCTGAGTAAAAACGCGTAGCGCCCAGCTCACGGCTCATTGCAAGCAGGGCTTGAGCACTTCTTCCGTTCTGCGATACTCGTCTGCCACCTTTGCGTACAACTCGTCGGCACCTTCGAGGCTGCCAGCACGTAACACCTCGGTAAGCTCGCTTAAGGGCGCATACAAATTGTCGAATCCGAGGTTTTGACACACGCCCTTCAACGTATGAGCCGCCATGAACGCTGCCTTCACGTCCTGCGCGGCAAGAGCCTCCCCGAGCTTGGCGAAACTCTCGTCTTCGAAAAATTTGCCCACAAAACGAGCGATCAGCACATCGCCCATCAGGCGATTCGTGACCCCTTCATAATCGGAACCAAGCTCATGATACGCTTGCTCGAGAGTCGTCATGCGTTAACTCCTTTTCCTTGCTACCGTCTGGGGTGGGGGGGGGAGAATTCGCCCGCCGACTTTTTAACCTCATCCGCGATACGATCGCTCGACTCTTCAAAGCACTCTATGAGCAGCGGGTTGAATTCGCCGCATTCTCCATGAAGAATCATTTCCATGGCGCGCTCATGCGGCAGCGCGCTTTTATACACGCGTTCGCTCGTAAGGGCGTCATAGGTATCGGCTAGCGAAACGACCTGCGCGGAAATAGGGATTTGTTCGCCCTTCAGCCCGTCGGGGTAGCCGCCGCCATCCCAGCGTTCGTGATGCCAACGGCAAATTTCGCACGCCGTTCGGAAAAAACGGGGATATTCATCGTATGCATCCAAGCCGGCGAGCATATCGGCGCCCTTCACGGTATGCGTTTTCATAATCTCGAATTCTTCGCTTGTCAGGCCCTGCGGCTTGTTGAGCACATTATCGGGAATAGCCAGTTTGCCAATGTCGTGCAACATGGAAGCCGCCACGATATTCGAGCGGTCTTCCCCCGTAATGTCATATTTATCGGTTTTGGCAATAAGGCATTCAATAAGAAGGTTGGTGATGGCGCACACATGCCGCGCGTGTGGACCGCTTCCGCCATTATGCATATCCATGGCGCCGCCCACGATGCCCAGCAAAATACTATTTGCCCTTTCGCGCTCGAAATACTGGCGCGACAGCAATGCGCTCAGCCTACGCTGGCGAGCATACAGGCGCATGATATTGCTCACGCGCTGGCGCACCACGCGCGCATCGAACGGCCGGCTGATATAGTCTGAAGCGCCCAGCTCGTAAGCGCGCAGCGCCGCATCGTCGGAATTTTCGCCGGAAATCATGATAACGGGCACGTCATCGATGAGGTCGGTCGACACCATGTGGGAAAGCACATCGAAACCGCTCATCACGGGCATGATGATATCGAGCAGCACGAGTGAGATTTCTTTGCCATGCTCTTGCAACAGCTTCACTGCCTCGCGCCCGTTCACGGCTTCGATAACCTCGTACTCGTCACCAAGCATTTCACGCAGAATCATGCGATTCACCTCGGCGTCATCGACAATAAGCAAAAGCGGCTTGCGAAATTCGCTCGACTCGAGGGAATCGACATCGGTAGCCACGCAGCCCCTTTTGCTTTTCGCGCGATACATAAGTCCATCGGCCTGCTGCATGGCGGCCTCGATGGTTTCGCCGTTGGCAATAACGCCGCCGATGCTCGCCGAAAGAAACTGGTTATCATAGTTAGGCATCGGTGTTTGCGCCACGGCGTCGCATATGTCATGAAGGCGACGCGAAAAGGTTTCTTGATTGACATTGGGCATCACGAGCAAGAATTCGTCACCGCCGAAACGCACGAACACATCGGAGTCATGCATGCATCGCTTCATTGCCTTCACAGCGGCCTGCAGCGCCAAATCGCCCGCATGATGGCCCATGGAATCGTTCACAAGCTTGAAATCATCCAAATCGACAACGGCAACGCCCGCGAAAATACGTTGGTGCCGCAACTCGTCTTCATAGAAGCGGCGATTGAACGCACCCGTCAACGCATCGGTGTACAGAAGATGGCGATTTCGCAGGCCAATTTCCTCTTCAGGAGCCGATACGCACAAAAGCACGCGCGGGTCGCCGGCGACATTCACATAGCGGGCCGTGGCCTTGAAGCTTTCGCCCGCCAAATGCAGCGTCCAATCCTTTTCCCCGCCGCCTTGGTCGAAAAGCTCTTCGGCGACCATTTTCCCGCATTCTTCAAAGAGCAAACATTTGTTGCAGAGCACATCGCTCTTCGTAATAAGGCGCACCACAGGATATTCGTTGAGCAGGAGTGCAATCTGCTCTTGCGCTTGAGAGTTTGACAACTCTTGTATTGCGTCGTCCATATGTGTACCTGTTTCTATTGTTTCTCACCGTTGAACTTGCGCTCGGCGCTCGTCATGCGACACCGCAATAATACTCTTTCTCAAATGAATCGGGTAAAACAATTGAAGAAGGGGCACAAAAAGTTACCCTTGTACTCCTTCTTCGTTTCACCTTGCGATTCACGCTTCCGCATCGTTCGAACCGCTCTGCTCGGACACAATGACCGTAGACGATTCAACGGTGAGCAGGCCGAGCATTATACGGAGGCGATTTTCTGGCTCAAGCAGGATTTCGGCCATACGCGCGCGAATATCGCCCTCCGTCGGCCGAATGCCGGTATCGAACGCGTCCATGAACATGTCCAACTTAATGGCTTCGTAATAGTCATTGTAGTTGTCGTATCCCAAAAGGTTATAGACCCACGCGTTTATATAGGCCTGCTCTTCGCCTTCGGGAACATGAAGCGAAATGCGGGCGGCCTCTTCGTTGGCATCGGCCATGGCGTCGAAAACATAGCCTATTCCCGGCGAAGGTCGAAGGAGCTGCGGCACGGGGCTTCCCACCGTAAGGCTCACAAGCGCAGCGTCACCCGAAAACACCCCAAAACCGATGTTGTTTTTATTCAAGT
>CAKTVK010000092.1 GCA_934623455.1 uncultured Eggerthellaceae bacterium
ATATTTTCCACGAATACGCGTATGACCTGCGCGTCCGGCTTAATGCTGGTGGTGTTTTCCGTCATGACGTTCAAGCAAATGCGCTCAAGATGCGCCAGTCCCAGCTCGATATCGCGCTCCATGCTTTCTTGCGTTTGCCCCGCAACACCAAGCAGGAAATTGCCTTCTTGGAATCCTCGGCAAATCTCTGCGGGATCGGTTTCGGGAATGCCTTTATGCAGCACGTTTTCACGAAATTCTGCGTCGAACGTTTCAATGCCGATTTTCATCTTCAGATTGAACGGGGCGAACTCTTCGCGCAGCGCGTCAAGGCGATTGCGGTAGTTGTAATGCGCCTCAAAATGAATGGTGGATATGCCGCGATCTGCACAAATTTCAGCAAGATAGGCGCGCGTGTGGCGGTCAAGTTCGAAAACGGAGCCGCTGTTGATGACTTCGATTTCGCCGAATTCGCCCGTCACGCAGTCAAGAACTTGCTTATTCAACTCGAAATTCGCCTGGTCATCGCTGCATTTGTCGTCGTGATAATCGCAGAATGCGCACGTGGGAAAGGCGCATCCTCTGCCGCGGAGCAATATAATCTCGCGCGGTTGCTTTTCAGTGATTTTGCTGTATCGGTCCATATTGTTGTGCGCTTGCAAGCGCCGGACTTAAGCCGCGTTCGCGCATGACCCGCTGCGGCAAGGTGGATTTCGCGCAGCCAAGGTCAATGGCGGGCGCGCAAGTCCCACTTCTCATCTCCCTTAGTTTTGATTCGAAAAACGGTTATGTTTCCCGGGCAGGATGGTTACGAACTGCCCTTATGCAATTGCTGGAGCAGTGTACCACAAAGCAAGGTGAAGCGACAGAGTTTTTCTGGTGTGGCGTTCGTCGCGATGGCTTCGGGCTTCTTGCTGTGAGCTTTCGGCGTGACCTTTCGTGATGCGCGGCGCTTGTCCTGGCGGCGTTTCGGTTTTGTGCCCGCGTTGCATGCCGCACGTCGCTTGTCCCGGCGGCGTTTCGGTTTCCGCCCGCGCTGCCCGCGCTGCATGCTGCTCGCTCCGGTGCTGCACGTGGCCTCTTGCCCCAACGCTGCCCGTGGGGTTTTGGTGTGCATGCGCGGCTTCCCTTATAATTGGGCTATCAAACAAGAAAGGATCCGGTAGTGAGTACTTTTCTGCGAAAGGGAAAGACGTTCGTTGCGTCGGCTATTGCGCTTGTTGCTTGCGTAGCCGTATTTTTCCTGACCGCGTTTGCACATTCCGCCCTTGCCGAGGAAAACGATGTGTACGCCCAGGCCACCGCTGCGCAAGAGCAAGTTGAGCAATCGGCGGCAACGTATGAGCAGGCAAAACAGGCTCTGGAGGAAATAGAGGCCGAAATCGCGTCGAATGAGCAGCGCATTCAGGAGCTTTCGGCGCAGATTCCGCTTCAGCAGGAGAAAAGCGATGAGGCAATGCGGTCGCTCTACAAAATGCAACAAGAGGGCGGCTCGTTGATAACGCTTTTGCTGTCGTCGGAGAATTTCAACGAGCTCTTGCTGAACATCGATTATGTTTCTGCTTTCTACAACAGCAAAATGAGGGAAGTTAACAGCTTGCTTGATATGAAGGCCGAGCTGGATACCACGGCTGCGGGTCTAACCGAAAAGCGTGCCAAGGCTGCCGAAGAGTCGCAAGCTGCCGAAGATGTGCTGGTCCAAGCGCAGCAATTGCGCGAGCAAGCGCAAGCTGCGGCCGAAGCGGCGCGCAAGGCGGAAGAGGAAGCCGCCGCTGCGGCAGCTGCCGCAGCCGAAGATGAAGCTGCGAAGAAGGCCGCCGAAGAAGAAGCTGCCGGCGGCGAGAGCGCGCCCAGCGAAGGCGATTTGACGAACGGCGACGTTTCCTCAAATCCGGGGAGCGATAACGTTGATTGGTCGGTCGACAAGAGCGAGTTCGTGAACCAATGGGCGGGGCGCATTGACGCGTACTTGTCTGGTTCGCCGATGTCGGGTCAGGGTGCCACGTTTGCCGCTGCTGCCTGGGATTACGGCGTTGATCCACGTTTTTCGCCCGCCATCTCGTGCGTTGAAAGCTCCAAGGGGCTCTATTGCTTCCGCAGCCATAACGCATGGGGCTGGGGAAGCTCATCGTGGGATAGCTGGGAAGAAGCCATTAATGCCCATGTGCGCGGTCTTTCGCGCGGTTACGGTTACACGGTAACGGTTGAAGGTGCCAAGAAATACTGTCCGCCGAACTGGGAATTCTGGTATTCGCGCGTGTGCGCGGAAATGGCGAAAATCTAGGTTTGCTGCGCCTTTGCGGGGCTTGCCGATGGGGGAGTGCGCTCGTGAACCCCGCGCGACGCGCCCGCGCTTCGCGCGGGTCGCACGCTTGCTGTCGCCGTTTAGCGCCGTCTAGAAGTGGTACCCGTATGAATCGGCTAGCAGCACATCGAACTCAAAATCGTTGTCGATAAACCACTCAATAATGGTAGGCAGTGCCTCTACCGTGGTGTCTTTTGCGGCGGAATCATGCATCAAAACGCAGCAAGAATGGCATCCTTCGGCCTGGTCAAGGGCGTAATCGGCAATGAATTGCGCATCGTGATCGCCGCCATCGCCGCTTGAGACGTTCCAGTCAAAGTAGTGGTAATTTTCGCGTGCCATGCGGTCGGTGATATCGTTGACAATTGCGCCGTTGAAGCTGTTGTGGCTGCCGCCGGGGAAGCGCACGAGCGTGGGTTCAAAGCCCAGATAGCCTTCGATTGCGGCGCCCGCTTCGTGCAAATCGCTCCAATAGGCATCGGTGCTGGCATACACTTGCTGGTAATCGTGCGTGTACGTGTGGATAGCCACCTGGTTGCCGGCGTCCCAAATGTCTTTTACGTATTCAAGCTGGGGCTGGTTGCCTTTCACGAACCAGGTTGCTTTCACGCCGTAGGAATCCAAGATTTCCAAAATGCGGTGTGTGTTGGTCGAAGGGCCGTCGTCGAACGTGAGATACACGGTTTTTGGGCCGGGCTTGGCATCGTTTTCGCTGGTGCTGGTGGCGCGGCGCTCCTCGGCGCTGCGTTCGTGTGCGATTGCAAGGTTCCCGGCTTCCGTTTTCTTGGCCCCTTGCTTTTCGGGTGCGTTTACTGAAGTCGCGCCCGCAGATGCTGAACCGTCCGAAGCGTTGGTGTCGGAATCGCCAGCGAAAAGCGAGTAAGCTCCTACGCCGATAAGCACTAAAAGCAGCAGCGCGATAAGAGCTGCAAAAATCTTTGAAGAGGGTGGTTTTTTCTGCGGCGTACGCCTTCGGGGTGTTGCCATGGTGATCGCTTCCTTTTCGTATCACCTTGCCATTCTACCGCATTTACACAAAAGCAGGCGGTTTTCGTTTCCCTTCCGTACCGTTTCATCGCTGCATTGTGCTTGCAAGTGGCTCAGGCCAGTCGTTGCGAGTCCTTGCTCGTCTTCGCTGGCATCTCCCCCCTGCGTGCCATCGCCAACGCCATCGCCAGCACCTTCTGTCCCTTCGCCACCTTTTCTCGTGCCCGCGTGACAGGGAAAATGCAACGTTGCGCGGGGCAATCGGCGCGATTCGGTATATACTATCTAGTTACAGAAAAACGCAAAGAACCATGTATCCCAATATCATTCCCCAAAGGAGGGCTCATATGTCCAAGGGAACCTATTCGTTTACGACGCCTATCTATTACGTGAATGCCGCGCCCCATCTGGGCACTGCTTACACCACCATTGCCGCCGATGCCGTGGCGCGCTACCAGCGCATGAACGGCTACGACGTTGCTTTTGTTACCGGCATGGACGAGCACGGCCAGAAGGTCGCTGATACCGCCGCCAGCAAGGGCATGACCCCGCAGGAATGGTGCGACTCCATGGAGCCGGCCTTCCGCGACGCGTGGAAAATGCTCGATATCACGTACACCGACTTCGTGCGCACCACCGAGCCGCGTCACGCCGAATCGGTGAAAAAGTTCTGGAACGACCTGTACGAGAAGGGCTACTTGTACAAGGGTTCCTACGAGGGTTGGTACTGCGTTCACGAGGAAACGTATTACGCCGAAAGTGACCTGGAGAAAAACGAGAACGGCGAATTTGTGTGCCCCGACTGCAAACGACCTGTTCAGAAGGCAGGTGGCGAAGAGAACTGGTTCTTCAAGTTGAGCGAGTTCGCTGAGCCGCTGCTGAAGTTCTATGAGGAAAACCCCGATTTTATTCGTCCCGTGACGCGCAAAAACGAGATTGTGAGCTTTGTGAAAAGCGGTCTGAAGGACCTGTCGATCAGCCGTTCTACGTTCGACTGGGGCGTTCCGCTGCCGTTTGACCAGGGGCATGTTGCCTACGTGTGGGCCGATGCGCTGCTGGCGTACTTGACGGGTATCGGCTACGGCCAGGATGACACGCGTCCCGGCGAATTCGAGGCACGCTGGCCCATGCAGTACCACTTTGTGGGCAAGGACATCACGCGTTTCCACTGCGTTATTTGGCCGGCTATGCTCATGGCGGCCGGCATGCCCATTACGCACACGGTGTTCGGCCACGGATTTTTGATGGTTGGTGGCGAAAAGATGTCGAAATCTAAGGGCAACGGCATTAAACCCGCTGATCTGGTGGCAATTTACGGCGTGGATGCGTATCGCTATTACTTCCTGTCTGACGTGCGTTTTGGCGCCGACGGCGGCATTTCCATCGAGCGCATGACGCAGGTGTACAACGCCGACTTGGCGAATACGTGGGGCAACTTGTGCAGCCGCGTTCCCGGCATGAACTTGAAGTATTTCGATGGCGTGGTGCCTGCTGTTCCCGAAAGCGCTGCTGCGCTGGTGCAGGAGAATCCGCTGCGCGCAATTGCCGATGAGTTGTACGCCAAGTTCGACGAATGCATGACGCAAGTTGATTTTACGGGTGCTGTTTCCGCAGTTCAGGAGCTTGCGCATCGTGCGAACCTCTATATCGACGAAACTGAGCCGTTCCGTATGGCAAAAGATCCGGAAAAGCGTGACGAGCTTGCTGCCGTTATATACAACTTGCTGGAAGCCATTCGCATTATCGCTCTGTTCATGGCGCCGTTCATGCCGAACACGTCCGCCGAGGTGTACAAGCGCCTGGGCCTGGGCGACATCACGGCCATTACGGACATCCAGGCGGCAAGCGCGTGGGGCCAGTTGACGGCCGGTAATCCGGTGGAGAAGGGCGAGGTGTTGTTCCCGCGTCTGGACGAGGCCGCCATTGAGCTGAACATGTAGTTTCGCGCGTGATGGTGCGCGCATGAGCGCGTAGACGCGCGATACGTTGTGAGAGCTGCTGCTATGCCTTTTGATACTGAAGAAGAGATTTTTTACGATGCGTTGTTTCGTCAGCGACGCAAGCATGGCGTGTATCGCCTGGTAGATGCGCCGTTGATGGAAGGCGCTATTGCGGATACGCATTGTCATACCCATTTGCTGCCCGATCCCGCGCTCGCGTTTGCGCGCTGCGCGGTAAACGGGGTTGATTTCGTGTGCAACATGATAGATGTTGTGGAAGACGACCCTTGCACCAGGGGAAACGTGCGCGCCTGGTTGCGGGATGCCGCACGCGTGCGGGATGAGATTGCGCCTGGATGCACGCGACCGCTGCCCCAAGTGTGCTTTGCCGTGGGATGTCACCCGCATAACGCGAAGGACTTCGACGCTGCCGCCGAACAGCGGCTTCGCCAGGAGCTTGAAGACCCGCAGGTGCGTGCGATTGGCGAGATCGGGTTGGATTTCCATTACGATTTGTCGCCGCGTGACGTGCAGGAAGAAGTGTTTCGCAAGCAGCTCCGCCTAGCGCATGAGCTGGGGTTTCCTGTTGTGCTGCACATTCGCGAGGCGCACGATGTGGCGTTGCGCGTGCTGTTTGAAGAAGGGTTTCCTTCGGCGGGCACATTGCTGCATTGCTTCAACCTGGGGCCGGAAGACCTTGCGCCGTGGCTTGAGCACGATTGCTATGTGGGCCTGGGTGGTCCGGTAACGTTCAAAAAGAGCGATTTTACGCGTGAAGCGGCGAAAAACGTGCCGCTGAACAGGCTTCTTACGGAAACCGATGCGCCGTACATGACGCCCGAACCCATGCGCGGCATTACGTGTTGGGCGGATCATGTGATTTTCACGGCAGATGCGCTGGCGCGCGAGCGCGGGTGCGCAACGTCGCAGGAGCGAGCCGATTTCTTTCGCGCGCTTCACAACAATGCGCTGCGTTTTTACGGTTTTGCGCGAGAGGCGTAGCACGGCTCGGAAGGCGCGGATGGAAGCGCCCAAACGGGCTCAGACGAGGTTCAAGGCGGGCTCGGTTGCGTTTTTTATGCAGCAAAAAAGGGCAGGTCATTCGGGTATAATGGCTGCGATGATGCAGTAGATGCTTAGTAGGGCGCACACGGGGGATGCGCGTAAACGAAGAAGGGCGGCAACGAAAATGAACAGAGTGATTGTGGTCGGGTCTCCGCGCACGAATGGGCGCAGCGCCGCTTTGGCCGAAGAACTCTTCGAAGCGTGCATTGAGGAATGCCCCGATGATCAGATTTCGCTCATTCCGCTGTCAAGCTTGACGGTGCTGCCTTGCGAAGGCTGCAACTTTTGCATGAAAAGCGAAGGTCATGCGTGCCATTTAGAAGATGACATGATGGATATTCGCGAAGTGCTTGATGACGCCGATGAGCTGACGATTGTTTCCCCTGTGTATTTTGCGAGCGCGCCAGCCACGTTGAAGGCGTTTCTTGATCGCTTGCAGCCGTATTTTTGGACGGATGCGCGCCATGGAGAGTTGCGTCCGGCAACGTTGCACGTTATTGGCGAAGGTCACGACCCGTTTGGGTTCGATCCGCTGGTGGTAACGGTGAAGTCGGCGGCATTTACCGCAGGGTTCAAGTTGGAGCGCGTGTTGAACTGGGTGGAAAAGATCAGCGCGCAAGGCGAGATCCTGGACGATGCCCAGGTGATAGAGGTCGCGTGGCCTGAATCGTCTGCGCAGGTTTCTGGTCGAGCTTCGGACGTTGATGCGCTGGGGGAATCCTCGGCTCCGGCTGCGGCCGTTGATGAGGGGGCGCAGGCGGCTGCGAAAGCCCCTGCCGCAGCGACAAAGGCGCAGGCAGGCGCCCCGAAGGCTGCTGTTCCGAAAGCCGCGGGCAAGTCGAAGAATTCGGGCGTCACTTTGAACGTGCAAGGCGCGCCGAAGGGCGCACCGAAGGGCGCACCGAAGGGCACACCGAAGGGTGCAGGCGCATCAAGGGGTGCGGGCTCCTCAAAGCAGCAGGGGGGCAGGAAGCCGCAGCAAGGAACTTCGCGCGGCGCGGGCGCTTCGAAGCCTTCGGGAACGAAAAAGCCACAGCAAGGTAAAAGGCCGCAGGGTTCCTCTAAGGCATCTCAAGCATCTAAAAAGTCAGGAAACCGCTAATCATGGCAAAGCTTTCGAAGTACGCAAGCGTGGGTGAAACACGCAAGGTTTTAGAGCGCCATGGGTTGGCAACAAAGCATGCTCTGGGTCAAAACTTCCTGGTCAATGACGACATTCTGAAGAAAATCGTAGACCTTGCCGCACTGGATGGAACCGATGACGTTCTTGAAATCGGTCCTGGTATTGGCACACTTACCGTCGCGTTGCTGCAAAACGCGCGCTCGGTGATTTCTATTGAATTTGACCCCGATTTGCCCGCAGTTCTGGCTGAAACAACGGCTCCTTGGGCTAATTTCTTCGCGCTTATCGAAAACGATGCACTTAATGTTTCGGCAGCCGATGTCGAAAGTGCGTTCGCGCGCGTTTATGCGGGCGCGGATGCGGATGCAGATGATGCGGATAGCACCCAGGTGGAACAGGCGTCTTCCGCGCGCAGCTTCCCCAATAAGCTGGTAGCAAATCTTCCGTACGCCGTTGCGGCTACGGTGGTGCTGGATTACTTCCAGCGTTTTGATGCGTTGGAGAGCATGACGGTCATGGTGCAGCGTGAGGTGGCCGATCGCATGATGGCGCAGCCAGGCGTGAAAGATTATGGCGCGTTCACGGTGAAGCTTTCGCTGTACGCGCAGCCTGCGGGGCGTTT
>CAKTVK010000093.1 GCA_934623455.1 uncultured Eggerthellaceae bacterium
GACTTGGCGCCGTACGATTTGACGGACGAATGGATCAATGCTGTGCGTGCGAAGCTTCCCGAATTGCCTGATCAGAAGGTTGCGCGTTTCCAGGAAAGCTTTGGGCTTTCGGCGTACGATGCGCGCACCATGGTGGAGAATGCGGCGCTGGCTGCGCTGTTCGAGCAGACCATGGCATGCGCAGGCGAGCGTGCGCAGGCGCTGGCAAAGCCGGTTGCGAACATGCTCACGAACGAGGCGGCAGCGTACATGAACGCTCATGCGGAGTTCGACATTGAGCAAAGCCCGCTTACGCCGCAGCGCCTTACCAGCTTGGTTGAAGCCGTGGCAGCCGACGAGATTTCCTCGAAGCAGGGCAAAGAAGTGCTGGTGGCTATTATCGAGGAAGATAAGGACCCTGCTGCCATTATTGACGAGCGCGGTATGAAGCAGGTTTCCGACACGGGCGCGCTGGAAGCCGTGGTTGATGCTGTTATTGTCGAAAACCCTGGTCAGGTTGAGAAATACAAGAGCGGCAACACGAAGGTCATCGGCTTTTTCGTAGGTCAGTGCATGAAGCGGATGAAGGGTCAAGGCAACCCGAAGCTGCTCAACGAGCTTCTTGCGAAGAAACTTTCTGAGTAACGGTGTTTTAGGGGGGGCGCCTGCGTTGTCGGGCGCCTCTTTGCTTTTCGGCACAAGGTGCTGGGAAGCGTCAGGGGTGCGCCAGAGGGCAGCAAGGCAGTGGCGGCATCGCGGCATGAGCGACGACTGCTTCGATGCGTTGGGCGAAAAGGCGCGCTAAGGAGCGTCAGGGGGTAGCATGGACGTGGATAAAGGCTTCATCGATTTGGGATTTGCGAAACCCGATACCGATCGCGCGCGTCGTCAGGGCGTGGGCGAAGTTGTGTATGGTGCGGGTAAAACAGCGCAGCAAATTGGCGCGATTTGCCAGGAGCTTTTGCAAAACGGGCAGCCGCGCGTTTTAGTCACGCGCGTTGGTGACGATAAGATGCACGCTCTTGAATTGATGTTTGAGCAGGGGCTCTGTCAAGCATATCCTCAGGCGCACTTGTTTTTAGCGGGACAAATGCCGCCCTTGAAAAGCCGCGTGGGGAAAGTGGCCGTTGTTGCGGCGGGAACAAGCGATGTTCCCGTGGCGGAAGAAGCGGCGCTTACGGCGCAGTTTATGGGTGCGAACGTTGAACGCGTCTACGACGTGGGTGTTGCGGGGCTGCATCGCCTGATTGCATGCGAGTCGCAGTTTGCGGACGCGAACGCCCTGGTGGCGGTGGCGGGTATGGAAGGCGCGCTGCCGTCGGTGGTTGCAGGCATGGCGTCGTGCCCGGTTATTGCGGTGCCCACGTCGGTGGGGTATGGCGCATCATTTGGCGGTATTGCCGCGCTTCTAGGTATGCTCAACAGCTGCGCAAGCGGCGTTTCAGTGGTGAACATTGATAACGGCTTTGGCGCAGGATACCAGGCGGCGCTCATCAATGCGCAGAGCGTGCCGCGCACTGGGCGGGAATAGCGAAGGAGAATCGTTATGGATGATGTGATGAGCCTACGCGATGAAACGAACTTGCACGATACATTGAGTTTGGATGATGCGGTAGCGAATGCCGCTGCCGTGTTGCGTGTCGGAGGAGCTGCCGTTTTCCCGACCGATACCGTGTACGGTTTGGGCGTGGCCGTGGGGTCGTGCGCAAGCCCCCAGCAGCTGTTCGCCATCAAGCGCCGCGATGAGGGCAAACCTGTTGCATGGCTGGTGGGGGGCGTGCATGACCTGGACGCGTACGGCAAGGACGTCCCCGCATGGGCACGTACCGCGGCCAAGAAGCATTGGCCGGGCGCGCTGACGCTCATCGTTCGTGCAAGCAATGCCGTGCCTGCGGCGTTCCAATCGGCGGAAGGAACCATTGGCCTTCGCATGCCGAACTCCGATGTTGCGTTGTCGCTTATTCGCGCGGTAGGCACGCCGCTGGCAACAACGTCGGCGAACATTTCAGGCGCGCCGGCCCCTTCGCGCGATGCGCAACTTGACCCTGAACTGCTGGAACAGGCAGATGCCGTGGTGCGTGGAATCGATTGCATTGGCGGCGAAGGCGTTGCTTCCACGGTGGTGGATTGCACGGGTGAGCACCCCGTAGTGCTGCGCCAGGGAAGCATTGCGATAACAGAATAGCGCGCGGGGCAGACCATGCGCTATGATGCGCATTGAGCAGGATTTGCTTGAAACGTTGCAGGAATGAATTTCGGTTCGCAAGAATCGATGATGGAGCGAAAAGAGGCGTTATGGAGCAGTCAGCAAACGAGATCAGGGTGACCCATTTCACGTTTCCTTCGATGCTGGGGACCGCGCAATCGGTGGATGAGCCCAATGTGGTTGGCAGCCATGGTGTGCTGTGGATGCCGCCGGCAGGGCAGCCGGTGCGTGCGATTGTGCAGATAACGCACGGTATGAGCGAATACATTGAACGCTACGACCATTTCGCGCGCTTCTTGGCGGCGCATGGCTTTGCGGTGTGCGGTCAGGACAACATCGGGCACGGAAAATCGGTTGCTTCCCCTGACGATTGGGGGCATATTCCCGCGCGCGGCGGCAAGAAAGCCCTGATAGAGAACGTACGTGTGCTGCGCGGCATTATGGAGAAGCTGGTGACGGAAGAGGGAGTTGCCGCCGCAGGTGGCTCTGCGCTTGCGCTGGCGCCCGACACCGCCGCAGTCGCACCCGACGCCGCTGCCGCCGCTGGCGCCGTTGTCGCACCCGACGCCGCAGCCGCAGCGCCTGCCGACGCTCCCGCCACCACTTCTCTGCCGTATTTCATGTTCGGTCACTCCATGGGCAGCTTCATCTTGCGCGATTATCTGGCGCATTACGGCGCAGGCTTGGCGGGTGCCATCATTTGCGGTACGGGTCATCAAAGTGCCGCTGTCGCCACGGCGGGTCTTGCTGCTGCGAAAGCGGTTGCCCGTGCGAAAGGCGAGCGCTACGTAAGCGATACGTTGTTCAACCTGGCCGATGGCGCATACGGTAAGGCTATCAAAGGTGCGCGCACCGAGCTTGACTGGCTTTCGACGAATCCGATGGTGGTGGATGCCTACCTTGCCGACCCAGCCTGCGGCTTCCGCTTCACGGCTGGTGCCTACATTGCGCTTACGGGCTTGCTTGTGGATTTGTCCAAGAAAAGCAACATCAACAGCATTCCCAAGGAGCTTCCGCTGTATTTGATTGCCGGTTCGGAAGATCCCGTGGGAGATCGCGGTCGCGGCGTGACGCGCGTGTTCAAGGAATACAAAGAAGCGGGCATCAAGGATGTGGATATGCGGCTGTATTTAGGGGCGCGCCACGAAATCTTAAACGAGGTCGATAAGGAAAAAGTGTACGCTGACGTGCTGAAATGGTTGGAGGCGCATCTCGCATGAAACGCTATGTAGTCACGCTTGACCAAGGCACAACGTCTTCGCGTGCTATGCTCATCGACAAACAGGCGCACGTATGCGGCGTGGTGCAGCGTCCGTTTGAGCAGCTGTATCCGCAGCCGGGCTGGGTCGAGCACGATCCGCAGGAAATTTTGGCATCGCAGCTTGGCTCGCTTACGGAGCTCTTGGTATCGCATCGTTTGACGGTCGATGATATCGATAGCATTGGCATCACGAATCAGCGCGAGACCACGGTGGTGTGGAGCCGCGAGACGGGTCAGCCGGTCTGCAATGCCATTGTGTGGCAGTGCCGACGCACAGCCGACATTGTGGAGCGCCTTTGTGGGGAAGAGTCGGTGCGCAAAGAAGTGCAGGCGCGCACGGGCCTTTTGCCCGATGCTTATTATTCCGCCAGCAAGATTCGCTGGATTCTGGATAATGTTCCTGGTGCTCAAGAAGACGCCGAGCAGGGAAAACTTGCCTTCGGTACCATCGATTGCTGGCTTATCTGGACGCTTACGCATGGGCGCGTACATGCGACCGACGTGACCAACGCCAGTCGAACCATGCTCTACAACATCTACGAAGGCTGCTGGGATCCCTGGCTTTTAGAGCTCTTCGGCATTCCTGCATCGCTTTTGCCCGAAGTGCGCCCTTCGGCCAGCATGTACGGCGTGACCACGCATCCGGCCATTCCCGATGGCATTCCTATTTGCGGCGTTGCGGGCGACCAACAGGCGGCGCTTTTCGGTCAGTGTTGCTTTTCCCCTGGTCAGGCGAAGAATACGTACGGTACGGGCTGCTTTTTGCTTATGAATACGGGTGCTACCCCCGCGCAATCCACGCACAATTTGTCCACGACTATTGCAGCATCGGCGCCGGGCGTTGCGCATACGGAATACGCCCTGGAAGGAAGCGTTTTCGTGGCGGGCGCGCTTATGCAGTGGTTACGCGATGAGCTGGAGCTTATCAGCGATGTGGCTGAAACAGAAGAGCTTGCGCGTTCCGTGGACGACACGAACGGCGTGTACGTGGTGCCGGCTTTCACCGGTCTGGGTGCGCCGTACTGGGATGCCCAGGCGCGCGGTGCCATTGTGGGGCTTACGCGCGGCGCGAAGCGCGCTCATATTGTGCGTGCGGCGCTGGAGGCGCTGGCGTATCAGACAAGCGACCTGGTCATTGCCATGGAAGCCGATTCGGGCGTGACACTTTCGCGTTTGTCCGTTGACGGTGGGGCATCGGCCAACAACTTCCTTATGCAATTCCAAAGCGATATTTTGGAGCGCGAGCTGCGTCGCCCGGTCAATACGGAAACCACGGCGCTTGGCGCGGCGTTCCTGGCGGGCCTGACAACGGGATTTTGGAAGGATTTGGACGCTATTTGCGCTTTGCGGTCGGCGGACACGCTGTTTCGTCCTAATATGGAACACAACACCAGAATGAAGTTGTTGCACGGTTGGGAACATGCCGTGCGCAGGACGAGGGGAGACCTTGATGAAAATTAGCATCGCAAGCGATCATGCCGGTTTCGAGATGAAGCAGCTTATGATCAACTATTTGGTAAGCAAGGGTCACGATGTGATGGATTGCGGTCCCGATTCGGCGGACCGTTGCGATTATCCCGATTACGCCGCTGCGGGCTGCGCGCCGGTTGTTTCGGGCACCGTTGACCGCGGCGTGTTGGTATGCGGAACGGGTATTGGTATGGCTATTGCTGCGAACAAGATCCATGGTATTCGCGCTGCGAACTGCATCAACACGAACTTTGCCCAGCTGTGCCGCGAGCATAACGACGCAAATGTCATCACGCTTTCCGCCCGTTTTGTTTCGGAGGCGGAAAACCAGGCAATCCTTGATGCGTTCTTGACCACGGATTTCGGCGGCGGACGTCATGCCGGCCGCGTTGAGAAGATCATGGCGCTTGAGGAGTAGGTAGAAGCAGAACGACTCGCTCATTGGGAGTTTGACTGAATCGCCGGTAGGCACTTGGAGTGTTTCCGGCGATTTCTTTGCATGAGCATGCTGCTGATGCTATCCCACACTGTCCCGCGCCGCCGCCTGCTCGTGCCGCATCGACTGCGCCTTTTCGCCTTGCGCCGCCGTCTGCTCCTGCCGTTTGCTCCTGCTGCGACCGTTCCGCTTCATGCGCGCCTCTTCGCCTTGCAAAAGTTCCGCACCCTTGCTCACTGTAAAGACTTTTTTGCAGGGCTATTTCGCCCTCTGTTTCGTTCTGAAATAGGAGTAATATAGGCGGGTACGTTTTTTTCAACGAAAGGGAAGAACAAACTATGAACTACGATCATCTGACTGCTGAAGATCCGGATATTGCGGGTGCTCTGACCGCAGAGCTTTCCCGTCAGCGCGACTGCGTTGAGCTTATCGCTTCCGAGAACATTGTTTCTGAAGCGGTAATGGAGGCCATGGGCAGCGTGTTCACGAACAAGTACGCTGAAGGCTATCCGGCAAAGCGCTACTATGGCGGTTGCGAAAACTGCGACACCATTGAAAACATCGCCATCGAGCGCGCATGCAAGCTGTTCGGTGCCAAATACGCAAACGTTCAGCCGCACTCCGGCGCCAACGCCAACTTGGCAGCTTACTTCGCCACCATCAAGCCGGGCGATACCATTATGGGTATGTCCCTTGATCACGGCGGACACCTGACGCACGGTTCGCCCGCTAACTTCTCTGGCAAGCTGTACAACGTTGTTCCCTATGGCCTGAACCCCGAAACCGAGCTTCTGGACTACGACGAAATGCTGCGCAAGGCAAAGGAATGCCGTCCTGCGCTGATTATGGGCGGTGCTTCTGCGTATCCGCGCATCATCGACTTTGCCAAGATGAAGGAAATCGCCGATGAAGTAGGTGCCGTTCTGGTTGTCGATATGGCTCACATTGCTGGTCTGGTTGCCGCTGGTCTGCATCCCAGCCCCGTGCCGTACGCCGATATCACCACCACCACCACGCACAAGACGCTGCGCGGTCCTCGTGGCGGCCTGATTTTGACGAACAGTGAAGAACTTATCAAGAAGATCAACTCTGCTGTGTTCCCGGGCAGCCAAGGTGGCCCGCTGATGCACGTTATTGCTGGTAAGGCCGTTTCTTTCGGCGAGGCGCTGCAGCCTTCCTTCAAGGAATACGCTCAGAACATTATTGACAACTGCAAGGCAATGGGCGAAGGCATGACCGAAGGCGGCCTGCGTCTGGTGTCCGGCGGTACCGACAACCATCTGTGCTTGGTTGACCTGACGGCAGCCGATGTGACCGGCAAGGATGCCGAGAAGCTGCTTGAGCGCGTGGGTCTGACGGTGAACAAGAACAGCATCCCCAATGAGCCGCGTTCCCCGTTTGTCACGAGCGGCATTCGCGTGGGTACTGCTGCCGGCACGACGCGTGGCATTACCAAGGACGAGTTCCACGAGATTGGCCAGCTCATTGCGGCAACGGTGTTCAACGCTACCGACGACGCCAAGCTTGCCGATATCCGCAAGAAGGTCGATGTTATTCTGGCGAACCATCCGCTGTATCCCAACATGACCATCTAATTGTCAGATTTTCTCAAAGCGCCCGGCATGTGCTGGGCGCTTTTTTGCTATGCTTGCGGGTGGTACCATTACCGCGCTTGAGAAAGGAATGAGCATTGGAAACGAAATACGGTTCGCGCGTTATTGTTGTTGATCATCCCATGGTGCAGCATAAGCTGTCCATTTTGCGTCAGAAAGACACGTCCAGTAAGCAATTCCGCGAGCTCACGCGTGAGCTGGCCCTTTTCGAAGGCTACGAGGCAACACGTGATTTGCCGCTTAAGCCCGTTGAGATCGAAACGCCCATTTGCCCCTGCACCGCCTACGAGCTGGCAGGAAAGAAGCTGGCTGTTGTGCCCATTTTGCGCGCTGGCCTGGGCTTGGTCGATGGCGTACTTGATTTGATTCCTGCCGCGCGTGTGGGCCATTTGGGCATGTACCGTAACGAGGAAACCCACGAGCCCGTTCCATATTACGCAAAGATGCCGGCCGATATTGCCGAGCGCACCGTTATCGTGGTTGATCCCATGCTGGCAACGGGCGGCTCTGCCATTGCCGCCGTGCAGTACCTGCGCAGCGTGGGCGTGAAGGACACCATCAAGTGCATGTTCATGGTTGCGGCACCCCAGGGCGTTGAGGCACTGCTTGCTGCTGACGATGATGTGCAGATTTACGTATGCGCTATCGATCAGACGCTGAACGAAGATGCCTACATTGTGCCGGGGTTGGGCGATGCCGGCGACCGCATCTTTGGCACCAAATAATTAGAAGGCCGATACGCTCGCTGCGAGCTTCGTTCGCGGCACGTAAGGCCAGCTCACTGCGCTCTCGCGGCGTCTAGGCCTTCGAATTACTTGGTGAAGGTCGCGCGAAGGCCAATTCGCTTCGCCCTCGTGGGCTCTAGGCTTTCGATCTATTTGTTCCATTGGGATCCCGCTGTTCTACCGAACAGCGGCGCGTAGGGCCAGCTCACTTGCTGGTTTTGGTGCGGATGGGATTCGGTTAAAGATGGACATCGACTTTCCGAAAGGGGAAGACATGGAACAGCTGCATCGTCCTTCGTGGGATGAGT
>CAKTVK010000094.1 GCA_934623455.1 uncultured Eggerthellaceae bacterium
GGCCACCACTGCATCGACAACGCCATCCACACCTATGCCGGCATCCAGCTGCGCGCGGAATGCGCGCGCATCATGCGGGCGCAGGATTGCCTCGAGCCGACGGGTCTGGCGAAGATAACGGGAGCCTACAACCTGCCGGCGAAATGGATCGCGCACACCGTGGGCCCCATCGCGAATGGAAGCCCCAACGACGAAGATCGGGCGCTCTTGGCGAGCTGCTACGAAAGCTGCATGGATGCGGCCCCAGAGGTGGGGGCGGCGAGCATCGCGTTCTGCTGCATTGGAACTGGATTGTTCGGATTTCCCCAGGAAGAAGCCGCGGAAATCGCAGTCCGCACGGTGTGCGGATGGCTTGACAAGAGCGAATCGGATATCCACGTGGTGTTCGACGTTTTCCTGGAATCGGACGAAAGGATCTACCGTGACATTCTTTTCAGCTAACTTGTTCGCCGGCGACAGGTACGCGCGCGCCAAGCGGGGCGCGGCCCTTGTGCGCGGGGCCGGAGCGACGGCGGAAGAAGCGGCCGTGGCGATGAGGCGGGAGCTTGACGAGTGCGACGCCATTCTGGTGGGCGCAGGTGCCGGGCTCTCCACCGCGGCGGGCTTCTCCTATTCCGGCAAGCGCTTCGACGATAATTTCGCGGACTTCCGCGACCGATTCGGGATAACCGACATGTACTCGGGCGGGTTTCACCCTTTCCCCGACCTGGAGACCTACTGGGCGTGGTGGAGCCGCGCCATCCTGCTCAACCGCTACGAGGCGGGAGCCGGCAAACCCTACCTTGGGCTCCTGCGCATCCTTGAAGGGCGAGACTACTTCGTTCTTACCACTAACGTTGACCACCAGTTCCAGCTGGCGGGGTTCGACAAGGCTCGGCTGTTCTACACGCAGGGAGACTACGGTCTGTTCCAGTGCGCCCGTAACTGCTCTGGCGAGACATACGACAACGAACGGCAGATCCGCGAGATGGTGGGCCGTCAGAAAGACCAGCGGGTGCCGAGCGAACTTGTCCCCCGTTGTCCACGCTGCGGGGCGCCCCTGGTCCCCAACCTGCGCATTGATGGCTCTTTCTGCGAGGACCGCGGATGGCATAAGGCCGCCTCTCGCTACCGCGCGTTCTGCGAGACGCACTCTGATGACCGCATTCTGTATTTGGAGCTGGGTGTTGGGGATAACACGCCCGTCATCATCAAATACCCTTTCTGGGACGCTGTGAATCGGAATAGTCATGCGACGTATGCCTGTGTGAACATAGGAGGAGCGTGCGCTCCAGCCGCTATTGCAGGCAGGAGCATCCTTGTGGATGACGATATAGACGGATTTCTTCAAAGCGTTTAGCCTGATTAACGGGCAAAGCGGAAAAGCGGAAATTGTTTCTTGGCACCGCAGGTCATCTATCGTTTCTTGGCGAAGGGGCGCTCTATTCTTATCATGCGCAGCTGCCACCATAACGCAGGGAATGACGCTCTGCCGAAAAAAATTCTTGCGTTCATACCGCAAGAACGAGAGCTGGTACAATACTCGCTTTCAGCGGCTCACCCGCATCCAAGCATCATCAAACGATACCGAACGGCTGGGTCCCATCACTAACATACAAGGAGGTCGCATGTCTGATAACGCAGAAAAGAAATTCGTTTTGTACGATACATTCGACTCCATCAACGAAGTGGACCCCCGTCTCTACGAGAAATACGCCGTCAAGCGCGGCCTGCGCAATGCCGACGGCACGGGCGTGGTTACCGGCATCACGAACGTGGCAAACGTTCATGGTTACCTTATGGACGATGGCTACAAAATTCCCGATGAAGGCATTTTGCGTTATCGCGGCTACGACCTGTATGACCTGGTAGACGTGGAATCCGTTGACAAGCGCTTCAATTTCGAAGAAGTAGCGTATCTGCTGCTCACCACAATGCTGCCCACACAGCAGCAGCTTGATGACTTCGTGTCGCTCATTGATGCCCAGCGCGAGCTGCCCGACGGCTTCACCGCCAGCATCTTTTTTGGCTCCACGCCGCCGAACATCATGAACCTGCTTTCGCGCGTTGTGCTCAATCAGTACGCGTACGACCTTCATGCAGAGGATCGCTCATCGACCCACGAGGTTGACGTGGCCATTTCGCTCATGTCAAAGCTGCCGCGTGCGGCGGTTCTTTCGCATTACGCTGTGAGCCACCGATTTAACAATGGCTCGCTGATTATTCATCCGTTCATTCCGGGTCAATCAACAGCGGAAACTATCCTGTCCATGCTGCGTCCCGATCGTCAGTTTACGCAGATGGAAGCGCGTATGCTGGACATCATGCTGTGCGTTCACATGGAGCACGGCGGCGGCAACAACTCCACGTTTGCCACGCACGTGCTAAGCTCGGCCGACACCGATGCGTATTCGGCGTATTCCGCAGCTATTGGTTCCCTGAAGGGCGCGCGTCACGGCGGTGCGAACCTGAAGGCGTACACCATGCAAAAAGATCTGAAGGAACACGTTGCCAACTGGGAAAACGAGGACGAAATCGCTGCGTATCTGCAGCGCGTGCTGGCAAAAGAAGCGTTCGACAAATCGGGCTTGGTCTACGGCATGGGGCATGCGGTTTACACGAAAAGCGACCCTCGTGCGCGCATCTGCAACTCGTTCGCGCACAATCTTGCCAAGGGTACCGAATACGAAAAAGAGCTGGCGCTTCTAGAGACTGTTGAACGTGTTGCGCCTCAGGTAATTTCCCAGGTCAAGGGCACGAATGCCGAAGAGATCTGCGCAAATGTGGATATGTATTCCGGTTTCATTTACCACATGCTGGGCATTCCCGAGGACTTGTTCACGCCGCTTTTCGCGTGCGGTCGCTTCCCCGGTTGGGTTGCTCACCGTTTTGAGGAAATTGTTGCTGGCAAGCGTATCATTCGCCCCGCGTACAAGAACGCCTCGCACGACCGTCGCACGTACATTCCCATGGAAGAGCGCTAAACGGCGGACCTTCGGCGAAGGGGTGGGCTGTCGGCGGTTTTGAAGCAATCAAAAAGGGTCGTTCGCTGGAACGACCCTTTGCTATCAATGGCGGAGGAAGTAGGATTTGAACCCACGGAGCCTCTCAGCTCAACAGTTTTCAAGACTGCCGCCTTAAGCCACTCGGCCATTCCTCCATTTATGTTTTCGATGGTGCGGCACGCGCGCCAATCGAAGCGGGTACAAGGATACCATATAATTGCACTCATGAACGATGAAGATTACATGCAGCTTGCAATTGAGGAGGCTCAGCGGGCAGCCAGCCTGGACGAGGTGCCTATTGGCGCGGTGGTGGTGTATAACCCCATTGACAAGGGAACGCGCCGGCCGTTGCTCCCCGAGCCGCGCGTTATTGCGCGCGCGTGCAACCTGCGCGAGACAACGCAGGACCCGGCGGGGCATGCGGAGTTTTTGGCCATGAAAGCCGCAGCGAAGGAGCTGGGCGTGTGGCGTCTGGCGGGATGTACCGTGTATGTGACGCTGGAGCCGTGCATCATGTGCGCCGGGCTTATGCATCAGGCGCGCATCGATCGGTGCGTTTATGGTGCCTCGGATCAGAAAGCGGGCGCGCTTGGCACGCTTTATGCCATGAACGTCGATGAGCGTTTGAATCATAATTATCCTGTTCGAGCGGGTGTTTTGGGGAATGAATGCGCGCAGCTGCTCACGGATTACTTTGCAAGCAAGCGTAAAGCTGCCAAACGAAAGCAAGCGACGCAGCAAGAATCGCAGGATTAAAATGCAGATGGCGCGGCGATGTGCTAGCATCGTAGATGCTCGCGCTCTAACGTGAGCGCGCCGGCGCTCGGTCGGCGGCGTGGGGCTTCGCGCGATGTTGCCGTTGCGGCAAAAGTGGGGGACTAGCAGGAATGAAACGCGGGGTGCGCAAATGACTTCCGAAAACAACCAAGTAGATCTTATTGGCGAAGCATATCAAAATGCGCGTGCCGAGGGCGTGCAGCTGCGCACGGGTGGCGCGGGCTATACGAAATTAGTGGCGCCGGCAAAGGTGAACCTGTATCTGGGCGTGGGTGAAAAACAAGAGAATGGCTATCATCCTGTGGAAAACGTCATGCACACCCTGCTTGCTCACGATGTGCTCTACATGCGCTGCTTGTCCGCGCAGGCGTTTGCGTACGAGACAGGAATTGCCTTCGCCAACACGGAAGAAAACGAAGCTCAGCGCGATTCGAATCTGAAAATTCACTTGACTTGCTCGGGCACGGGCGCGATTGTGCCGCCCGAAATTCCTGCCAGCAAGAACATCGTCTATAAGGCTGTACGAGCATTTGCCCAGGCCATTGGCAGGAATGAAGACGAAGTCATGGATATTCACCTGGAAAAGCATCTTCCGCATCAGGCGGGGCTGGGCGGCGGATCGTCCGATGCTGCTGCGGCGCTTGTTGGTGCAGCGAAGTTGTGGGGAATTGATTCAGCGGACCCGCGTATCGAAGACGTGGCGAAAACGCTTGGCGCCGATGTTGCGTTTTTCCTGCGGGGCGGCTGCGCTTTGTACGATGGCGTGGGCGAAAACTATGTGCGCAGCTTGACCGCGCGAAAAGACCCCGTTGTTCTGATCAAGCCGGAAGGCGGGCTTTCAACGGCTGCGGTGTATCGTGCGTTCGATGAAAACGCAACGCTGCCGAGCGAAGCCCTCAAAGATGCGCTTTCATCTGCGCAAACAGCAGAAGAGGTGCCGCTGTTCAACGGGCTGGAAAACGTGGCTGGTCAACTGGATGACACGTTGGCGGGCATCCGCGCATGGGCGCAGTCCCGGCCCGGCGTTGTAAGCGCCATGCTCACGGGAAGCGGATCGTGCACGTTTGCTATCTGCGCTAATTCTGCTGCTGCCTTGAGGGTCACTGTCGCCGCGCAGGCGCAGGGTTGGTGGGCAACATCCACGTTCTTCGCGAACATCCGCGCTGCAATAAGCAAGTAGTTTCCAAGGCTTCGCGTTTGGTTTTGCGCGCCAGAGAAAAAACAGCCGCCTAACGAATGGGCGGCTGGTTGTTCTTAAGGTTGTGCAGGAAATCTTTGATTTTGCGCCACGTGGTATAGACAAATGCCTCGTCAGGGCGATGTTTGTATTGCGGATACTTCTTTAGGAAACTCCAGTTGCAAATGCGAACAACAATGAGCCCCAGCACCGCTGCGGCTAAAAAGCTTCCGAAAATCTCAACAGCAAACGTGTTTTTGTCAAGTACGGTAAGCAGTGTGATGACGGCCAGGCCAATGCAAAGCACAACGCAAATAACGGTGAAGAAGTCGATGACGATTTGCTTTGCGCGCGCAGAAGGGAAGCGGAATCGCGCGATAAGGTAGATAACAACGGCAAGAATAGCAAGGAAAATCACAAAGGGAACAATGCGTGTCAGGCGAATGAGGAACATAGCGCACCTGATTTCTTTGCTTTGAAAGCCGTTTGAAAAAGCCGCCTAAAATAAAAAAAGACGCGTGGCGGAGAGCTGGGGATTTGAACCCCAGATACCCTTATGGGGTATACACGCTTAGCAGGCGTGCTCCTTCGGCCTCTCGGACAGCTCTCCATGACCATGCGTATCCGCAATTTTAGCAAACCAATCGCCAGATTCAAAGACAATTTTTGCGATTTTGAAAAATAGTGCGATTTTCGGAGGATTTCGCGGCTTTTTTGTGAGCTGGTCGCCGTTGTTTTCGCGTCTGCGGCGGGCTTGCTTTGTGCCTTCGGCGGGTTTGCCCCGGCGCCTTCGCAAGCGTTTTCGAACCAGGGATTTGTGCGTTCGGTGGATTTGCCTGCTTTTGTCGTTCCCCTTATCAACGGATAGTATGCCTTTGCCTGTTTCCTGTTGCATGTGCCCTGTTCGCATGCTATGTATACAGGTTGACAAAACAAGGAAGGAAATGGCACGTGATTGAAGAAAAACCCAGCGAACTCGCAGCTTCCGATGCGGGTGTCAATGCCGAGTTCTGCAACGGCGCCCTTGAGGCCGCTGCTGGCGCGTCTTGCGCTGCGTCCGTTTCGCGCGCTCAGGCGGCCTGCGGCAAGGATGAATCCCACAACGCGGCTGACAATATTGTGCTCATTGGCATGCCGGGCGCGGGGAAATCGACGCTGGGAGTTGTTCTGGCAAAAATCTTGAATTACGACTTTCTTGACGCCGACCTGGTTATTCAAAACAAGCACGGGAAAACGCTGCAGACGCTTATCAACGAGCGTGGTCCGCAGGGCTTTCTTGACGTGGAAAACCAGGACTTGCAGGAAATCAACGTGCATCGAACGATTATTGCCACGGGCGGCAGCGCCGTTTACTCCAATCAGGCAATGGAGTATCTGCGAAGTATTGGCACGGTGGTGTATTTGCGGATTTCCTACAGCGAGCTGGCAAATCGCTTGGGTGACCTGCAGGAACGCGGTGTTGTTATGAAGGGCGGCATGGGCATGAGCTTGGCCGACCTTTACGAAGAGCGCCTTCCCTTGTACGAAAAGTGGGCCGAAATTACGGTCGATGTGGAAAAGACGTCCATAACGCAGGCGGCGAAAAAAGTGGTCGCTGCTCTGAAAGGGCGCGTGTAGGACGCGTGGCGGGAAGTGAAAACCCTGCGACATCCGGATGCCCGGCACGAAAAGCGGGCAGCAGGGCGCAGATCGAAGGCGCGCAGGTCGAAGGGGCGCGGCGCGCGTGGCGTAAAGCTTCGCGAGCGTGCGCGCGTATGAGAGAATTTGGAAGAACGAAACGATGACAGAAGAGAAGATGATGCAGAAAAACGACCCCACGCGTTTGGGTCGTGAAAGAATTGGCAAGCTGCTTGTGGAGTTCGCCATTCCTGCCGTTATCGGCATGGCGTTCAATACGCTGTACAACATTATTGATACCGCTTTTTTGCAGCATTCGGTGGGCGATGCGGGCGCTGCGGTGGCAACGTTGGCGTTCCCTGTTATGACGCTGCTTCTGGGTCTGGCTCTTTTGGCTGGTCAAGGCGGTAATGCGTTGGCGGCAATCCAAATGGGCGAAGGCAAGATGGATCGCGTAGAGAAGACGTTGGGTAACACCGTTTTCCTGCTGTTGGCGATTGCCGTTCTTGTTGCGATTGCTTCCGTCTTCGGTATCGATTTCATTTTGGGCGTTATATCGACCCCTGCTGACCTGCGCGAATCAACGCAGGCCTTCCTCCAGATCATTTGTTGCGGCTTCGTGTTCCAAGCGCTGGGCATGGGCGTGGGCAACTTCTTACGCACGGCGGGTCGTCCGAACCTTGCAATGATTACGCAAGGCGTGGGCACGCTGGCCTGCATTGTTTTGAACTACCTGTTTGTTATGGTGTGGGGTTGGGGCGTTGTTGGCAGTGCTTGGGCAACGGTGTTGGGCCAGGCGTGCGGCATGGTTCCGACCATGGCATACTTCATTTTCGTGAAGACGGCGGCGTTCCGTTTGCGTCTTAAGAACCTGGCACCGGAGATTCGCCTGCTCGGTCGCATTCTGGTTATGGGTATTGCATCGTTTATCACGCAGGTTGGTTCGATGTGCGTGAGCTTGGTCTTCAACATGGTTGTTGCCGAGTATGCCCTGGTAGATGGCGTGTCGGTTGATACCGCCCTGGCGGCACTGGGTATTGCCATGAAAGCCACATCGTTTGCGTTCACGCCCATGCTGGGTATCATGATTGCCGCGCAGCCCATCATCGGCTTCAATTTCGGCGCGAAGCTGTGGAATCGCGTTCTTGCAACGCTGAAGTGGTCTATTATCGCTTGCATGATTGTCGGCTTCATCTTCACGGCGTGTGCGTTCCTTATCCCGGGTCCTATTGTGAGCATTTTCGGCGTGAAGAACGAAGGCTTCGACATTGCGGTTCAGGCGCTGGGCGTTATGTGCATTTTCCTGGGCCCCGTGGGCTTCCAGATTATGGGCTCCAGCTACTTCCAAAGCAGCGGTCAGCCTATCAAGAGTGCCGTTTTGGAGATGACGCGCCAGATTCTGTTCCTGATTCCCATGTACTTATTCCTGCCGCCGGT
>CAKTVK010000095.1 GCA_934623455.1 uncultured Eggerthellaceae bacterium
GCTTCGATATGTTCAACGGGCAGCCGACAACGGTCACGCTTTTAGCGAAGGCATCAGCCATGAACGCAGTCGTGGATCGTTTCGGGGAAGACGTTCTAGTCACACCAGCCGAAAAAGGTATCGCGCGCGTGCACGTAACGGTAATGGAAAGCCCCACGTTCTACGGATGGCTCGCGCAATTTGGCGAAGACATCACCATTGAAGCGCCACAGAGCACGCGCGCGGCATACGCCGCCCACCTTCGCAGCATTTTGCACGGCTACGAAAGTTCGGGCGAAAGCGCACCAGCCTAGTCGGCCGCCGCTCAAACAGTAAACCTGCTGCTCCCACCTGGGGCGCAGCTCAAATCGCAGCTGGTGCGGCATCGCGCCACCCCAGCTGGACCCTTCGCTCGACCCCTTCCACGCCAGTTCTAGTCAGCTGCCCCATCCGGGAAAAACAGCTCGTACCAGCGCACCAAGGTATAGCACGTCCACACGTAGCGCCACAAAAGCGGCTCGTGGCGCTTATACCAATTCCCGTGCGCGGCAGGCTTTTCTCCCTTGAATGCCGCCAACAAGCATCCCAGCTCACCTGCGTTGAGCAAGCATTTCGCCGCATCGCTTGTCAGTGCACGCTCGATTTCCTTCATGAACGGCTCGGTTGCCAGCCACGCACGCACCGGCACGGGGAAACCCAGCTTTTTGCGATACGCAACGTCGGGCGGCAACACGCGTGCCGCCGCCGCGCGAAGCGCCAGCTTATTTCCCTGATCAGTGGTCTTGAAACGCGACGGCATGGTGCGCGCAATCTCGAACATGCGCAAATCGCAGAACGGCATGCGAATATCAAGGCCCGTGCCACGCGCGATCTTCGTGGAATTGTACAGAATGCTGCCTTCAAAATACGTACGCAGGTCGGTGTAGAGCTTTTGCCCCAGCTCATCATAGGAAGCACCGGCCGCCGCACGCTGCTTGACAAATTCCTCTGTGGAACGGTTCGGGAAATACTGCGCGGCAAAACGCTTCTGTTCTTTCGCATTCATGATGTACGTGGTGCCGTGGTAGACCGGCTCGAGCAGCTTGCGAAGCGCCGGCGTGTGACGATACACGCTGTAGCCGGCGAAAAACTCATCAGCACCTTCGCCCGAGAAACACAACTCGGACTTGCCGCCCGCCACGATCTGCTTGCACGCGGAATACAGAGAGAGCGCGGCAACATCGGCAGTGGGCAGCTCAAAAGCACGCAGAAACTCATCAACGTTTCCCAGGAACTCTTCCGGCGTAACCGTGAGTCCTTCGAAATTGCGACCCAAAAACTCCGCCGTGGCACGCGCATCTTCCTCTTCGCTTGCCTGCTGGTTCTCGTAAGCGGCGCAAAAACCAGTGCGCGTGCGGCTCTTCGCCATAATGAACGACGAATCCACGCCGCCCGAAAGAAAGCTGTCACACACCTGGTCGGGCTCGCAAATGTCGCGCAGGCTTGCTTCCATGGCAGCATCCACGTCGCTTGCCCACTGGTCAAGCGTCTTCGACTCGTCGGGCTCAAATGACAGGTCCCAATACGTTCCCAGCTTGAGCCCCTGGGCGGCACTATACGTCAAATATCCACCTGGCTGCAGCTTGAACACGCCTTTGAACAGGGTTTCTTCGCCGGGCAAGTAGGTGAAGGCCAAGTAGAATTGAATCATTTCCCGGTTGAGTTCGCGCACAAACCCCGGCTGGTCAAACAAATCGCTGATGCTCGTGCCCACCAGAACGCGTCCATCCGCCGTCTGGTAACAGAAAAACAGTTCCGCGCCCAGAATGTCGCGTAAGCAAAACAACTGCTGGCTTTCCGTGTCGAAGAGCGCGGCGGCGAACTGACCGTTGATATGGGTGCCCATCTGCGTTCCCCACCGCTCGTAAGCGGCCACCATCAAACGCTGCTCGCGTTGGTCGCGCGCCAGTTCATTGGTGCATACACCCAGCTCAGATGCAAGTTCTTTATGGTTGCGAATCAGTCCGGCATACGCCTTCAGCTCAATCACAGGTTGTCCTTTCAATTCGAATCAGCAGGTCGCAGAAGTCGCTCGCAAGAAGTGGAGCGCCGCAGCAAAGCAACGAATTCGCCACAATACCGCGCAACGTAGCTGCACACATTACCGCCACGCTTTTCACGCCTTGCGCACCACGCCTCCGTGCTACAGCGCAGCCAGCGAGGCCACTTTAATCTTGAACACCGCTTTTTTCACCGCCTGGGGCGCATCGACGCAAACGCCCGGCATATGCGCGTCGGCAGGAAACACAATGGCGAAGCGGCCCGGCGTCATAAGGAAGGCCTCGCCCGTCACGTTGTTACTGTACAGCGCGTAATCATCAGCAGCATCAAACGCCTTCGTGACCTCAAGATTCTGCACCGGCGCAACTTCAAAATATTCCTGGCCAGCAATAACGCACTGAATGTCAACATATTCTTCGTGTGCTTCGTATTCTTTTTGAGAGCGAGGCTTCGTATCATACGACATCACGTTCACGCACTCGCCATCGCCCAAGTCGTAGCTGCCGTTTTCAAGCGCAGCCATATCATGCTGCGCCCAGAAGTTCGCCGCCTTCGGGCAAATCTTGGCAAGATCTTTCATTTCCGTTGAAAACAGCATCGCTCGTCTCCTTTTCGTTTTTCTGCGCGCAGCTCCTTGTTAGATGCTTTGGCAATTCAGCGTCTTCCGCACGAAAACGTCTCTCACGCTTGCCGCATTCCGCGCGCCCCAGCACCTTCTGCGCTTACAACCCTTCTATTTTAACGGTTCTCACGCAGACCATTACACGCAAAACAGAACAAACAATACCACTACGAATTTGCCGGTGCGCAACGCCCTGCCCCGCACACCGGAAAGGACCTCTTCGCCCCCTACCGCAGTACCGACCCCTCGCCTCTTCCCATGTGCGCCAAAAAGGACGGCTTCACCCATGATGCCATCAAGCTAGGTCCCAGCCTCCCTCCCCGCACATCGGAAAGGGACGTATAATCAGGTGAATTCGTTGCTTGGGAAAGGAAGCAGCTTGTCTTGGATTCTTGCCGCATTCGCATCGGCCTTTTTCGCAGGAACCACCTCAATTCTTGCGAAATGCGGAATCAAAACCACCGACTCCGACGTTGCGACGGCACTACGCACCTGCGTCGTGCTGGTTTTCGCCTGGATTATGGCGGCACTCGCGGGACCCCTAAGCGCCATCACAGACATAAACGGGCGGTCATGGCTCTTCCTTATCCTATCGGGACTCGCAACGGGCGGGTCGTGGATCTGCTACTTTAAGGCGCTTTTCGTAGGCGACGTGAACAAGGTGGTTCCCGTTGACAAAATGAGCACCGTTCTTGCCGTGCTGCTGGCAATTGTCCTGTTCGGGGAAACAAGCTATCTTGCCGTTAAACTCGCAGGCACCGCCGTCATCACGGTGGGAACGTTCATGATGATCGAAAAGAAGCAAACAGCGGGCAAACCCGAAGGGAAAAGCTGGCTTGCATGGGCAATTGGAGCCGCGGTGTTTGCGGCACTCACTTCTGTGCTGGCGAAGATCGGCATCGAGGGCGTTGAACCGAACCTTGCAACCGCCATTCGCACCTGCGTTGTGCTGATAATGGCGTGGATCATCGTTGCGATGAAACGAAAGTTGGCCCAAGTGCCCAACGTAAAGCGATCCGAATTAGGATTCTTAGCGGCGTCCGGTCTTGCCACAGGAGCGTCCTGGCTGTTCTATTACTACGCAATTGCCCTGGGTCAAGTGAGCGTGGTCGTGCAAATCGACAAACTGTCACTGCTTGTTTCGGTACTGTTCGCTTACTTCGTATTCAAGGAGAAGCTTTCGAAGAAGTCAGCGCTTGGATTGCTTCTTATCATGCAGGGCACTGCTGCAATGGCTTGGTGGGTATAGTCCCCAAGCCGTTTCGCACCCGCGTCCAGGGGCTAGGCACTGCCGACATGATCTGGTTAGTATAGGATTTTTCATTTTCCCAGTTCATCTATTATTAATATTTAGTATTAATAATATAAATCATATCGAATACTAATAGTGAAAACACGCAGTTTTAAGTGATTTTCAACTCTTCGAAGCCCTTAGCTTTTTTAGCGTCCCTCAACAGAAAGAAAAGACGGAGAAGCGGCATGAACGGATGCCCAAACAGTAACGCCCCATCGTGAAACGGCAAGAAAACCCGCCGCAAAAGACGACGGGTCAGCTTAACTTCAGCCGGAAACTAAGAACCTAGCTACATTTTTCCCTACAATGTTTCGTGATGTACACCCCATTGGATCGCCAAAGCATCAGAGGCATCCATGGATCCATCACCGTTTATATCCACGAAATAACACACGGTTTTATCGGTCCATGCCACACCCTGCGCAAGGAATTTTTGTTGCACGTCCGCGTTCCCACAGACCAGATCGTAGGCAAACTGGGCGTCTACCACATTCACTTTCCCATTCATGTTCAAATCGGCACGCTTATAGCCCGCCCCGCCGCGATACGGGTAGTAGTCAAAATCAACGTCAACGTATCCATTCACACCCGCAACCGATGCATCGCTTGCCGATTGCCACACCTTATAGTCGCCCTGGTAGCTGCAATAATTGTTGTACTGGGCAACCCAGCGCTCCCATTGGGAGAAGCAAGAATCGGTCAAATAATTGCTCCACCAGTACAGGCTCGCATAAATACCCGAAGTAAACCCTGCTTCGGAGATTGTATTGCAGAAAATCGTAGCAAACTCGCTCAAATCATCGTTTGTGATGTTTACCGCGCCGCTGCCATCATTGCCCGCCGGCGATCCATTCGAGGTGTATTCCAAATTGTAATAGACCGGATAGCTGGGCTTATGGCTTCCCAAAACACGCAGAACGTGATTAGCCTCCGACCGAGCCGAAGCAGCATCGTAAGCGTACGAATATAAATACACACCATAAGGAATGCCCAAGCGCTCGCACTCCGAGACGTTGTACAAGAAGCGTTTATCATCCTGCTCAGAATAATCGCCACCATAGCCAACGCGCAAAATCGCAAACGTCACGCCATCGGCCTTAACCGCTTCCCAGTCGATCTCGCCTTGATGCTCACTCACATCAATGCCCTTAGCAAGCGCGCCGGGAATGATGGTTCGGCCGTTCTCGGCCACAAAACCCGAAGACGTAAGCGACCACGCGCGCGCAGCCGCGGCACGATCCGCCAACGCAAGCATGTCGATGCAGCCAGTCTTCGAGCCTTCTGCATCGGCAGCTTCATCATTTCCGCTTTTCGCCTGTTCAGCGGCCTGCTGCTCGGCAAGAGCGGCGTGATCAAGCGGATTCGGCTGAGCCGCCAGCGCCACGAGCGGCGCAGCCGTAATCACCAGCCCCGCCGCACACAGCAACGCACCCAGCGCAACCCCAACAAACGCCCTTCGAGAGCGCTCAAAAAATGACAAGCAAGCTTGTTCTTGAGACATTTGGAACCTCTTTTCGCAATTCATCTGCATGCGCAAACATGCATTTTTGCTTTCGCTATGATACTTACCGTGCGCTTCGGCGAAGCGTCCTTCACAATATCCGAAAAAAAACAAAAGGGCGCCCGGTCCCTCAAACCACGCACGAACCATCACTTTCGCACAGGAATCCCACTTCAGCTCGGGCGCTTACTCAACTTTCATAGTGGATTCAGACGCCGGATCCGTCGCCGATTTCGCAACCGCTTCCCCACCAGAACCGCCCGCTCCTTTTGCTTTACGCCCAGGTCGCGACGAAAGAAGGAGTCCGCCCAGTACCAGCGCAATGCCCAGAACGACAAGCGGAGTAAGCGCTTCGCCTAAAACAAGGGCCGAAGCAACCACCGTGATCACCGGCGACAAATAGATGTAAGTGCTTGCCGTGCTTGCGCCCAAAAGCTTCACCGACATTCCCCAGGTCACAAAACATATCGCGCACGCCGCAAGCCCCAAAAACACCAAATTGCCCACATTGACAGGATCAGCCAAGTTCGACAAATGCGAAACGTCTGCGCCGAAAAACGGGCTCGAAATGGCAATAAAAAACAGCCCCCATGCGAAGATGCGTTTCGTCATAGGGACGGTTTCATAACCAGCATTTCCTAAGGTCACCAGCACATTTGAGTAAATCGCCCAAACTACGGCGGCAGCAATGGCCAGCACATCGCCAAAACCTGCCTGCGCGGTACTGACGTCCTGTCCGCTGATAAGCACGATGCCCGCCATGGCCACCAGAAAACCAACAACGAATAGCGGCGTAAGCGCGCGTTCGCGCCCAAGCGCCGTTGCAATCATTGCCGTGAACAGGGGCGCCGTTGAAACCGTCACGCCAATATTGCCCGCGCCTGCATACGTAAGCGCAATATTCTCCAACAGGTAATACAGAAACGTTCCCGTAGCGCCTGCCGCAATGAAATACAGCTCGTGGCGGCGCTCCTTCAAACGCAGCACATGCGGACTCATCAGGCACAACGCCACAAACCCTAGCAGAAAACGCAAAAACAGGATTTCAACAGGCAAAAAGCTCTCTAGAAGCACTTTCGTGGACACAAACGTCAGACCCCAAATGGCAACCGTCGTCAACGCAAGAATATGCCCTTTAGCAGAACTCATCAACACTCTTGAACCTTCAAATCATCAAACAAATCGCGCGTGCCGGCCAAAAATCAGCTCAGCCCGCAAGCACGCCAAGCAAAACCGCAAGTAAAAATCTGCACGCAGGCGCATTATAGCCATTGCCGCCCTGTACAACCGACGCAAAGCGCCAAGTTGTTGCAAAACAGCCCTAAAATTCGAAGTTGTATCAAGTTGGAAGTAGGTCAAAGGCGAAAATGAGAGCATTTCGAAAGGCTGACGTTTTTTCTCAAACACACTGACTACAATAACCCCAGGTCAAAGCGCAGTGCAAAAATGGATATGAACGCTATCGTTTTTTGACCTACTTCCAACCTGCATCAACTTCGAATTTAGACCCCTTTTTCCAACAACATGCCCTACAACTCGCGATGCGGCAGGTACTCAATGAAGCGCTGCAACGCCAACGACGAGCGATCCTTTCCGCGAAACGCCAGGCAAATGTCACGATACACCGGTTTATCCAGCGGCAGCGCCACCACATCGTAGGGGCAGCGGCGCATGATCATCTCCGTCAAAATGCTAATGCCCAACCCTTTTTCCACCATGGCCATAATCGCGTAATCGTCCCAAGTGGTAAAGTTCACGCGCGGACGCACGCCACGCTGTTTTAGAATGGCATCAACCTCGGCACCGGCGCCTTTTTCCAGGATCATAAACGGCTCATCCTCAAGCGCCTCTAAGGGAAACGCCTGCTCAGCAGCGAGCGGATGCTCTTTTGGCAGCACCGCCATCATCTGGTCGCGCTCCAAAAACACCGTCTCAAGCGACTCGTGTACCGGCAACGGAATAAACCCGCAGTCCACGCGCCCTTCCATAATCCAGTGCTCGATTTCCGTGTAATCGCCCAGCAAAATCTCGTATGCAATGTTCGGATACGTGGCCTGAAAATCCTTGATGATGTTGGGGAGCCACTGACTTGCGCCACTCGAAAACGTTGCAATGCGAATGAGACCCGACTGCAATCCACGCACCTCATCGACTGCCACCAGCAGTTTCTCGTACTCCGCGCACAAACTCTTCGCGTACGGCAAAATGCGAGCGCCGTCGGTTGTCAGCCGCACACCGCCCTTGTGCCGCTCAAGGAGATTTACCGACCACTCCTGCTCAAGATCGGAAATCATTCGGCTCACGCCGCTCTGAGAATAATGCAGCGCTTCAGACGCCTTCGTGAACGAGCCACACTCTACCGTGGCAACAAATGCCTGGTACTTCTGCAAATTTGCTTCCAAATTGCGCCTCCGTATACGCCGTTCGCGCGCCTTGCATAGCGCGCCTCAAACAGCAACATTACAAATTGTAATACTTATCCTGCAATATACTCACTTTTGTAATGATTCACGTTGTGAAACAATGGCACGGTTGAAAAAAGGCA
>CAKTVK010000096.1 GCA_934623455.1 uncultured Eggerthellaceae bacterium
TCTCCATGAAGAAAGATTGGCTGGGCGACTGCGGTTATGTCCTGAGGATCGCGAACAACACGTCCGATACGGTCATCGATGTGAACGCGGCATACAACACGTGGAGCGTGGGCAACAGAATGGTTTCCCCGTACCTCTATGAAACGCTGAAACCGGGCACCTACACCGAAGCGTTCATGTACTTCTCCGGCGATGTGGTTGCCAGCTTGGATGACTTGATTTCCGCAGATGGCAGAATTGATGTTATGGACACCGATACGTACGACACGCTGGGACAATACGATATACATATCGACTAGCTTCTTAGCCTATACTGAAACGCTCACAGCATTTCGCGAATCGGGCAGCCGCAGCTTGATTGCTGCGGCTGTTTTTATGGGAAGCGAAACCCAGGAGAAACACCCACCCGATATGCTGGTTGCCGTAAGATATTCCAGCGGATTTGCTTACCTGCGAGCAGATCGTTTTACCGAGTCTTGCCAAGATGCGCCGCACACCAAAAGAAAGGGCCTCTACGAATATGCACTTCACCGTGGAAACAGCGGGCGATAGCGCCGTGAACTTGGTGGTCTCCTCCGAGATTTCCCGCCAGACCAGCGCCAACGTTGCGCGTCTTGCCGCTGCCGTTCGCGCGCAACGGATACCCGGCATCACCGATATCGTTCCTACGTACTGCTCTGTTATGGTGTGCTACGACCCCTTGACGCTCACGTTTGATGAGCTTGAGCAGAACCTATCGTACCTAGCGCAAAGCGAAGGAGCCGCAGACGAGAGCACCTCGAAGCTTGTCGAGATTCCCGTTGCGTATGGCGGCGATTTCGGCCCCGATTTGAACGATGTTGCAGCTCAGGCAGGCATTTCTCCCGATGAAGTGATACGCATCCACAGCAGCGTGGATTACCCCGTAGCAATGCTGGGTTTTCTACCGGGCTTTCCCTATCTTTCCGGGCTGGACGCGCGCATCCACACGCCGCGCCTTGATACACCGCGCACCGCAATTCCGCGTGGCAGCGTGGGGATCGGCGGACAGCAAACAGGCATCTACCCCCTTGAAAGCCCAGGTGGGTGGCGCCTTATCGGACGCACGCCCCTGCTTCTTTTCGATGCAGGCGGCACGCGCGAAATCCCTTATGCGGCAGGCGACACGATTCGTTTTGTACCCATTAGCGAAGCAGAATTTTACCGAATTGCAGCAGAAGAAGGCACCGATATAAGCGACCTTGCCAACGCGAGGAGCGACTATTCAAGCAACGGCGAAAGCGGCGATGCACGCGATGTTTCGGGTGCTTCATCCAAGCGCGAGCCTCTTGCCCGCGCACGTTACTCAATCTCACAGGCGGCATTATGAGACTAATCGTCAAAACAAGCGGCATGTTGGCAACCGTCCAAGATTTAGGGCGGCATGGCTTCATGGATCAAGGATTCGGCCCCGCAGGCGCTATGGATTCCTGGTCGCTGCGCGCAGCAAACGTGCTTGTAGGAAATAGCGAAAACGCGCCTGCCCTTGAGTTTTTCCTGATGGGGCCATCGTTTTGCGTTGAAGAAACGACTCCTGGCGAAACGCTCGTTGTCGCATTTACGGGTGCCGGCTTCCAGCCCACCATAAATGGCGAGCCCGTCCCGCTGGGAGTCGCGCTGAGCCTTCACGCGGGCGATATCGTGATGGCGGGAAACGCTCGTGCGGGCAAATACGGATACCTTGCCGTTCGCGGCGGCATTGATGTTCCCTGCGCGTTTGGCAGCGCGGCCACCAGCCTGAAATATCACCTGGGCGGGTTTTCTGGGCGCACTCTTACGAAAAACGATGTGTTGACCAGCGGAAACCATGCGCAGAAAGACATACCCGACTTGGTGCTGCCCGAATGGCTACGCATCAACAACGTGCTAAACGCCCCCGCGGATGCATTTCTTGGCGAAGGCGCCAAACGTTGCACCGAAGCAAGCAGCGAAGGAAACGCCCCATGCAACACGGGCACAGCGCACAACGCAGCCGCAGCAGAGAGCGACAACGACTCGCGCAGCATTGGTGCCGTAACCATCCACGCCATCCCCAACCCGCAAGAACGACTGTTCGCCGCTAAAGGGATTGAAACGTTTTACGACACACCGTACGCTGTTACGCCCGAAAGCGATCGCATGGGATTGCGCTTGAACGGTGCGCCTGTTGAATCAATAAACGGAAGCGATATTATCTCCGATGGCATCCCCTTAGGAGCCGTGCAAATTCCCGCAAGCGGTCTGCCCATTGTCATGATGGCGGACCGTCAGACAACAGGCGGTTACGCAAAAATCGCAACAATTGCAACTGCCGATATCGCAAGGCTTGCCCAATGTGGCACAGACCAGGCAATTCGCTTTGCGCGAACCAGCGTTCAACGGGCACAAGAAATGCTACGCACCAAGGAACACGCTTTTGCCACCTGGGCAAACAGCACCGCAAGCCCGCAACAGCTTCTGGATCACCTGCAGTGGCAATGCGTGCAACGCGGCCTTGCCCAACTTGCGTATCACGGACCGGTGCATTCCGCATCGGTCGAGCGCTATGCTATAACATCTCCTGGTCATGCAAAATAAGAAGAATCGAGCAAACCATGAACCCATCAATTCCCACCGTAGCGAAGCCCGCCAACGTAAACGAAACCGTATGGCAGCGCATGCTGGCAGCTACCCCCGCGCAAGCGCGCCACATCATTCACTCAGGCGTTTATGACGCCCCTACCAGCGGTTTGTGCCCTGGATTCGCACAGGCAAACCTCATTGTGCTTCCGAAAGAGCAGGCCTACGATTTCCTGTTGTTCGCCCAGCGCAACCCCAAGCCCTGCCCTCTATTGGAAGTCACCGAAGTCGGAGCACGTGAGACAACGCTTTGCGCCACCGACTGCGATGTAGCAACCGACTTTCCCCGATATCGCATTTACGAAAACGGAAACTTGGTGGAAGAAACAACAGATGTGTCTGCTTACTGGCGTGATGACCTGGTAAGTTTCATTATTGGTTGCAGCTTCAGTTTTGAAAGTGAGCTTATCGAAGCAGGCATTGAGCAGCGCCACAACACCATGGGACGTAACGTTCCCATGTATCTGACAAACGTCGCTTGCATGCCCGCGGGCAGCATGAGCGGAAATATGGTCATGAGCATGCGCCCCATTCCCCACAATCAGGTTGTGAAAGCCGTGCAAATTTCCGGCGCCATTCCGAAAGTACATGGCGCGCCGCTCCACATTGGCGACCCCGCCGCTCTTGGAATCGCAGACATCAATAAGCCCGATTTCGGCGATCCCGTTGATATATTCCCTGGTGAAGTGCCGGTATTTTGGGCGTGCGGCGTAACGCCTCAAAGCGTTGTCACGAACAGCAAGCCGCCGTTTGCCATTACGCACGCGCCGGGCCACATGTTGATTACTGATACGAAAAACGTTGACTTGAAGGGCTAACACCATGGCGCAGGTAGATTTGAATTGCGATTTAGGCGAAAGCTTTGGCGCGTACACTATTGGCTTGGATGAGGAAGTTATCCCTCACGTGACCAGCGCAAACATTGCGTGTGGCGCTCATGCAGGCGACCCGAGCGTCATGCGCAACACCGTACGCTGCGCCCATGCAGCCGGTGTGGCGATTGGCGCGCACCCTGGATACCCCGACTTGGAAGGATTCGGACGGCGCGCACTGGCAATGAGCCCCCATGACGTATATGTAAGCATCCTGTACCAGGTGGGAGCGCTTGCCGCCTTCGCAAAAGCGGAAGGCGCGCGGCTGCATCACGTAAAGCCCCATGGTGCGCTCTACAACGCTGCCGCAAAAGATGCCACACTTGCGCAAGCGATTGCGCAAGCCGTGAAAGACTTTGACGATCAACTCATTTTAGTGGGACTCGCTGGAAGCGAAAGCATTACCGCAGCTCAAAACGTGGGTCTGCGCACGGCAAGCGAGTTTTTCGCCGATCGCGCTTATCAAGAAAATGGCGCACTCGTACCGCGCACACTGGCGGGCGCCGTTATCACTGATAAGCAAAAAGCTATCGAGCGTACCCTGCGCGCGGTGAAGGAAGGCGTGGTTGAATCGGAAACCGGCACCGTTATTCCCATTGCGGCAGACACGATTTGCATCCATGGCGATAATCCCGCTGCCGTTGCGTTTGCCGCCGAAATCCGCGCAGCACTTGAAGCAGCCGGGGTTACGGTGCGTGCTTTGTAGTTCAGCTGCCGGCACGCGAGCGGGCGAAAATGAGGGCCGCCCGCACCCTCCGAGTTGCCTCCTTGTTCTTTTTGTCGCTTGACTACGTTGTTGCCAAGCACCGCCCATCAGGTGCATGGCAACAAAAGTTGCAGCAAGAGTTTTCTTACTTCGCTTCTAAAACCCCAGGTGAATGCTAGGTTCGTATATACGAACCTAGCATTTCCGCGTTATTTGCCCATACTGGCAGAGTGTATGGGTGTATCAATTCGCGGACAAAAGCGCGATTGGCAAGCCCTTGACAAGCCTACACAGGGACGAAGGGAACAACATGAAGCGACAACGTCTACGCAATCGCGTGCTGGCACTGCTGCTGGCAACCACTCTGGCAACGGGCCTTATTCCAGCGCAAGCACTGGCAGAAATAAGTCCGCTGGCCAACAATCAAAACGATTCTTCGGAGCTGTCATATTCCCCTTCAAGCGAGGACACCGTTGCCCAAATTGCGAAAACCGCGCCTTTAGATGCAGGCGTTGTGTTTGCAGCGTCCGAAGGCTCAGGAAGCGAAGGAGCGCAGGCTGCCGCAAACGGCGAAGCAACACCTGCGCCAGCCGTTGCACCGGAAGCAACCGAAACGCCGGAGCAAGCACTCGGCGCAGGCGAAGGAGCGGGCGAAAGTTCAGACGCCACTACTGGAGAGGAACCCGCCGAATCCCCTAACCCCTTCAAAGAAGGCGTTGAGGCACAGCAGCTTGCCAACCTGGAGAATTATTACGGACGCAACCATGATGAGGAATTCAAAGCGAAAGCTTGGAAGACCTCGGTGGGCTGCACTGGAAAGAAGCTCTGGATTGGCAATGTTCGCAACGATGACGGCTTCTTCGCGCCGGGCGTTGAAGAGCCTTCCCTTGATTACTCTGGCCCGAAAGTCTCAGAATACGACGCCGAAATTTACGCATATGTTGAGAGGAACTACACCGGCACCGTTGACAATGTGCCACGCGACGTAGTATTTGTGTATGGCGACTGCGGTTTATCTTCCGTTGACTTCTCGCAAGTTTTCGATGGGTCATATGATGTCTATATTTCCTTTTATGCTTTCAATGACACCAATATATCCACTATTACGTTCCCGAGCTTTATTAAACAAATAGATATGGAGGCATTTTATTGCTACATGAGCCAAGGGCTGTCCTCAATCCAATTTGTAACTGATGAGCAAGGCAACGGCATCCAACGCATTTGCGGCGGAGCCTTCACGAACAACAAAAACCTGAGCACGCAAGAACAGATCGTCATCCCCCGTTCAATCAGATACCTTGAAGGCGGTGTTTTCGGGGAATACGACGGTCCAGTCAATGTTGTCGTCAAAAATCCCGACGTTCGATTCGGCAATAAATACACCGACGAAAACGACGTTGAGAATCCTTTCAGCGGGGGCGGCACGGTATGGGCATATCGCTTCAAAAGCGACGGCGTAACTCCTTCGGATGCCATGAAACTTTCGCAGCAAGCTGGCACAGAAAACATCACATGGAACTGGATTGATACCGCTACTTTAAGCGGAACATTGCTCTTACCTGCAGGAATGACGGTTGACAACGTGCAAATCACTGTTGTGCAGGGCGATGACACTATGCAGATAACCCCCGACTCCGACAAGACGTTCACCTGCGATCGCCTTATATCGAACACGGAAGCGCAAGTCACCATCAGCGCGGCTGGCTATTACGAAAAAACGTATTATCGCATTCCGCAAGATATGACGTCCAATATCTGGGATATGGGCACCATTGACATTTCCGCTTTCACGCCCATACCCGCCCAGCAAACATTCCCCCTTGACGTGCGCTACGACACCGGCAGAACCGATTCGAAGGGAAACCCCGTTCTTGCAGGCAATCTTGATTGGAGCAAGCTGTCGTTCAAGCTGTTTCGCAATGGCACCGAAATTCCTTGCGGCACCCTAAACGGCGACGAAACCATGAGCGGCGACTGGGTCACGCAAAACGGCATGCTGGTGCTATCGGAAGCGCTGGCGCAAAGCGAGGGCGCGCCCGAAAACCTTACGCTGGAAATCACCCGCAGCGGCGCTAAAGGCCCCGCAAACGCCACCGCAACGTTCAACGCGGAAACGAATACGTTCGCCGCAACGTTCGAAAGCTGGGGCACCGTCCGCGTCACCACGCAAGGCGAGGCGGGCAGCGAAGACGCGTTTGCGGGACAGGCGCGCGTTATCGTGTTCGCAGGGACAAACGATGCCGCGCGCAAAGTGGTCGATGCCTGTACCATCCCCTTGCCCGCCCCAAGCGAGAGCGGCGGCACCGAAGAGGGCACAAACGACACCTGGCAGCTGGTAACCGACCAGCTTGAACCGGGAACGTACACCGTGGTGGCATTCGATGCCGCAGCACCCAAACCTACGGTAAGCAGCCTGCTTGACACGAAGAGCTGGAACTTCCCGTTTGCGAAAACGCAAGCAACCGTGGAAAACGGCAGGCAAGCCGCCGCAGAGCTCACAGTTCCCTCATTCAGCTCAGAAGATCTTTTGGCGGCGCTAGGCATCAAGTCCATAACGCCGCGCGTGAAAAGCGACACGGTATGCGTGGGCTGCGAGACCATCTTATCCCTTGATTACGAGCTGACCAGCGCAAAAGGGACAACATTCGTTCTAGGAGGCTTTGATTCCGAGATAGAACGGAGCGTGAGCGTATCTGACGACGACCAATACCCCGACTGGAGCATAACATCGGACGGCTTGAGCATTGAGCTTCCCGCCAATAAAGAAAGCGGCACGATTTCTGTAGCGTTCAGGCCAGACAAAGAGCAAGTTTACAACATTCCCATCACGTTCAAAACAAGCACCATGGCCGCGCAAGTGGGCAGCTTGTCGTTTGCCGCCTTGGGAGTGCAGCTGAAAATGGACACGAACTTTGTAAGCCAGGGTGGCAACAGCGCCACGGTGTACGCCCAGCCTGGTTCAGCGCTTGAACTGTACGCGAACGAGACGAAGTTGAACCTACCGGAACAGCAGACGAACAACCTGGGGCGCGCTACGATTCCCTTCGACCTTCCCTCTGAAATAACGCAAAACCTGTTGTACGGCGATTCCGTGCAAATCAAGGTGGTTGCTTCGTATTACGGAAACAGCTACGAATCCTTCGTGAACTGCACGTATCGTCCTTCGGCGGAGCTGTGGACGTTCAAGGTCACGAACGACGGGCAAACGCAAACGCTTGTAGAAAACGGCCAGCAACAAGAGTCGTATCTGACTATCCATTACCAGTTCCCGCGCAAGCGCAATGCTTACTGGACGTTTGACATAACGGTCAAAAACGCAGGTCAGGAAATCAACGCCAAAGAAAAACTCATGCTTTTCGCAACGCTGGAAGATGGGCGAACCGAAACCGTGGTGCTTACCAAGCAGCCGCAAAGCGACGAGAATTACACGCGTTTCGTGGGCGAATACGTGGATGAAGCATACCTTGAGCTCTTGAAGAACCACAACAGCAACAGCATGTTCAGCAACGTATTGCTTTTCGCAAGCGGGCTGTTCATTCCCAAAAGCTACAGCATGAGCGCCTATCAGCTGGCATTCACCGTTGACTTGAATGACGAGGATTATAAAAATCGCCTGGCCCAGCGCGCGCAAGAGGAAGCCACCAAGAATTATGCGTGGCTTCAGGAACTGCTGTGGTCAAACGATAC
>CAKTVK010000097.1 GCA_934623455.1 uncultured Eggerthellaceae bacterium
GGAGAGCAGCATGCTTACCAAACGTCAGAATCTGATCGAATGTGTAAGCGGAGGGAACCCCGATCGTTACGTAAATCAATACGAAGCTTTCAATTTGATTGTTCCCATGATCCATTACGATTTATCGCACTTCGAATCAGATGGCTATATGATTGACGATTGGGGTGTGTACCAAGCCCAAGTTAAGGGCCAAGAAAATATGGGCGTCTTCCCGCTTCACGACATGGAGCATCGCGTCATCAAAGACATTTGCAATTGGAGAAACGAAGTCATCAAACCCAAAGATCCCGATTGTGCTGAAATCTGGGAGCCCTTGCAAGCCCAAGCTGAAGCTACCGACAAAAACGAGCAATTTGTAACCAGCGTATGCATTCCTGGCATGCTTGAGCGTTGTCATCACCTTATGGAGATGACCGAATGCATGGCAGCCTTCTACGAAGAGCCCGAAGAGATGGAAGAACTTATCGACATGATTGTCGAATACGAGCTTGAGGTTGCCAAGTGCCACATTAAGTACATCAAGCCAGAAGTCCTGCTCCACCATGACGACTGGGGAACAAAGCTTTCAACGTTCATGGCGCCCGATATGCTTGAAGAATTCTTCCTTAAGCCTTATCAGAAAGTTTACGGTTACTACAAGGATCATGGCGTTAAATACATCGTGCATCACTCTGACTCTTACGGAGAAACGCTGCTCTCCTTCATGGAAAAAGTAGGCATCGACATTTGGCAGGGCTGCCTTCGCACAACCAACGACCTTCCCCGCCTTGTTGAAGAGTGGGGTGGAAAAATCACCTTCATGGGCGGCATCGAGAACGCCATGGTCGACAAACCCGGCTGGACCGAAGAGGAAGTTGTTGCCGAAGTTAACACGGCGCTGGATTTTGTCCACAGCAAGAAGTATTATATTCCGTGCATGACTTCCGGCCTGAATTCGTCCAGTTTCCCTGGCGTTTACGACATTGTGTCACGCACCATCGACGAACGTTCTGCGGTCGATTTTAAATAGTCTAACGCGCTATTTTATCTGTTAAATGGCAATAGGAGCCTTGCATCAACAGCAAGGCTCCTATCTATATAGGTATCGCCGAGAAAGGACGCATCAAGCATGGGTGGGGGCATTGGAGCGCGCAATTCGACCGGCCTTAATACCGATGCATCTGGATACATCGGTTATCTGGTGATGCGTATAGGCATTGCGTTCATCGGCTATCTTGCCCTTTTAGTTTTATGCATTATCCTTAATCCAGGCGAAGACAATCTCCCCTTAATGGTGGTGTGCGCGTGCGCAACGCTTATCTCTACCATAAGTTTTGGCATTGCCTGCCTTAATGCCTTCGTGAAAGCAAGCAACGCAATACGCGCCGAAAGCGAATCGGATTCATCAGACGAGAGCGCTGCCGCTAAATCCGAAGCTACGGAAACGACAGATGAGCCCGAGTCCTCTAACGACAGCCCGCAAGAAAAAGAGCGCTATTTCCTGATTGGGAAAAAATGCGGTTTAACCAAACGTGAAATGGAAGTTTTCGGGTTGCTACTTGAAGGAAAGAACGCTGGAGACATTGAAACAGAGCTCTGCATTTCTCGCTATACGGCAAAAACGCATATTAGCTCGGTTTATAGAAAAACCGATGTCCATTCCCAACAAGAGCTGATCGAATATTTCAATCAGGAGAACAGCCATGCCGAATGAAGCCGTTAAGCAGTTCTCTGCCGTCAAGGCACAAAAGCCCCAAAAAGAAAGCAACTCAGCATTGCCAACAAGCAACGTCACTCGCTACCAAATGGGCCTGCTAACACTGTTGGGCTCCTGTTCATGCATTGCAGGCATTATCTGCCTTATTGCAATACTGAGCCCCTGGGGCGTTGCTGCATCGGCTCTCACCCCCATTGTCGGCGCTCTATCCGTTACGTTTACATCGTTTATCGTAAAAGTATTCGCCAAACCAACAGCTCGATTCAAGGGACTACCGCTACTCGCCTGCAGCTGCCTTCTTTCGCTGGTAATGATTTTGACAACGATTCTCCTTATCTTGGATATAACGCCTTTCCAGGCAACATACATGTTAGCAGCCTGCGGAGGAAGCACGGGGGCACTTCTGTTCGCATTCTGGTTTCCACGAATCTGCTCAATACCAGAGGATTCCAATTCGCTCAGATACATATCACGCGTTTCAATTTCTGCTTTTGCTATTGCTTCCCTGCTGGTTTTCTTCTTGCCGCTTTTCCTGCCAATTTTTGCCATCATTTTATTTTGCGTATCGTTTATCAGCGGGTTTTATACTTTCAGCAAACACGAAAAGCAGGTGCTGTTCGAAGGCGCCCCCGACGACAAGCCTGATCGAAAATCAATGATTGGTACGCAGTCGATTATTATGTTTGCACTCAATCATTTTCAAGTAGGCATTTGTTGCGGAACAATAGAGGCACTTTCAGAAGTTATTGTAGCGATTATTGCTCTGATTCTTGGCGGATTGATTCTGTTCATAGACCAACGGAACAAATGTGTTATATCTGAAAGCAGCTTGATCTCCTACTCCCATTCTCTTCCCGTTGTTGGATTGCTCTTCCTTTGCTCAAATATCGCTTGGCTTCGCCTTATTGCGATATTCCTTCTTATAGGAACTTTCTCGATAATTTTCTCCGTTGGCCTATCCGCTACATGCGAGCACTGCCGCATTTGCAAGCTCAACGCTATTTCCGTTATCGCAAAAGCAAGTGTTTCTAATTTTGCCTCACTAGGGTTGGGTCTGGTCATTGGATTCTTCATAGTTGACCTTGGTCTTTTCCAGTCCCCCACGCACCTTGTTTCGCTCGCTTTCGGCTGCATTTATTGCATTCTTGCAAGCTTTGTTGGCAAGGACCGTTATCCTGATGAGACCATTTTGCTTATGGGGGTTGATCCCAGAAAGCTTGAGAAAAGCTCTATTCAACAGAAATGCAGCGTTTTGGCGGAACGGTACGAACTAAGTCCGCGCCAAGTCGAAGTGCTTGAAATGCTTGCTGTGGGAAGAAACGCTCGCTTCATTGCCGAACGCCTGACTATCAGCCAAAGTACCGCGCAAACGCATATACGCGCCATTTACACAAAGCTGAACGTCCATAGTCATCAAGAGGTAGTCGACAAAGTCATCAACACACGGCTTTTCGGGGAAGAATAGAAGATGGCAAGGACCGTGATTTAACCGCAAGCTAAATCGTTGCAGAAAAGCAGCCTTCCCCGTAACGATTTAGTCATCTATCTGCTCTTTTGTCATTGGCAGCCCATTGCAAAAAGGGTATCATTTACTAAGGCTTCCAGCTGTGTGTTCGCGACTTTTTCATGGCCTTGAGCGCACGACTGAAACCATCGAACTTTAAGGCATCAACGATTTTGGAGAGGATCGCGCCGATAAGTTCACAGGAGAAAAAGCATCTTGAAAGGAGAGCATATGGGCATTCCATTTGACGAAAAGGAACTGGAAATCTCAGGCATTGTTCCTGCCACCGCAAAAACACCTGCATTCGAGAAATTCACTTACCCCATCCCCGAACGCGAAGCTTATCGCAACACCCTAGCCGGCCATCCTACTTGGTTGATCACCGGATACGAAACCCAACGTTTCTATCCAAGCGTTAACCCCGAAGCCATAGCCCGCGGCATGGTCGCCGAAGCAAAACCGTTCAACGCCGCAGAGCAAGCTGGCGGATTAGACATGTTTGGTATCGAGTGGGTATTCATGCCTGCAGTGGGCGGCTCGATGGAAGTAGAATGCGAGCGACTCCTGGAGGATGTCAATGATTGGAAAGAAGTCGTCAAATTCCCCGATGTTGACTCATGGGACTGGGAAGGCTCGGCCGAACTCAACAAGGACTACATTGACCCCGACAAGTTTATTCAGCCGTGGCTTTACACGGGCTGGTTTGAGCGCTTAATTTCCTTTATGGGCTTTGAAGAAGCGGCTGTTGCCCTGCTTGACGAAGACCAAGAAGACGCCGTCAGAGACCTTATGATGGCTCTCTCTGACACCTACAACAACATCATCGATCACTACGTCAAGTACTTTGACCACATTGACAGCTTCTTGATTCATGATGACTGGGGCTCTCAGATGGCTCCCTTCTTCAGCCCCGACGTTGCCGCAGATTTGATTGTTCCCGCAATGAAGAAGGTAACCGACCACTTACACGAACTGGGCCTTTACAGCGAACTGCACAGCTGCGGCAACCATGGTGCGCAGCAGATCGAAAACATCATCGCTGCAGGCTGGGATGCCTGGATGCCCCAAAAAATGAACAACATCGATGCGCTCTGGCAGCAATACGGCGATAAAATCCTGCTATGCCCCCAGATTCCCCAAAACCTGAAAGACATGACCGAAGAAGAACAGATTGCAGCCGCTGACGAATACGTTCAGAAGTACTGCACCACTCCCGGCAAACCAGTGTTCATCAACATGTACGACAAAGCGTTGCTCACTCCTGCCTTTGCGAAGGAAATGTACAAGCAGTCACGCCTTGCTTACAACGAATGGCCCGAAGCGTAGACGCCGCAAACAAGCAAACATTACAGACATGCAATCCATGAAGGGGGTTCCAGAAGAAACCCCCTTCCCTTTTATAGCCACTAGGCCACATCATCAGCCGACTTGCAAAAAAATACAAAAGTCCCGACCGAATCAAATCGATCGGGACGCTCGAATCAATCAAACTGCCAAAAGAAATGTCTGATTTAACGAATCAAGTCCATCAGCTTGGAGATATCGTCAAGATTCTCGAGATCCTGAATCATCTTGACAATCGCATCTGCATTCTCCTTCGAAACACGCCCACCAAATTCGATATTCGCATAATACTTGCCGAAGAACTGCTCTTCGGTCATGCGGCTGCGATAATAATCGCCCAAAGGATACGTCGTATGGTATTCGAGCATAGAGCCGTCAGCTAACTTGATTTCTGAATCAACTTTGAATGAAGAAGTTCCTGCGGGCTGATCGGGAATCAGATTCACCTTTTCCAACATCTTTCCCAAGCGCTCTTCCGTCATCATCTCGGGAGTGAAGAATTCCGCACGAACATCACCACGAAGAACGGCAGTGGCAACCAAGAAATCAATGCTAAACGCGCCTTGGAAGTTTTTGCTCATGCCGAACTTAAATCCTTGGCCCACAAAGTTCTTGGAGCCCTGAGTGATATGGACGTTGATAGATTCAACCTGCTCAGGCTCGAAGGAGCGACCGCCAAGCGCATTGAGCACGGAGTCGATGGAAGCGTGGGTCGCACGGCAGCTTGGCCACGGCTTGATAACGCAGTCGGCAATAAAACGCTTGCCGTAATCCTTGAGCATGATTTCAGGCGACGGATTAGAGTAATATAGCTCAAAGAAGCCACGCGTGCCGTTAATCGGGTCTGACAGGCAATCGACATAGCCGCTTCGAGCAAGCTTTGCAGCGAAGATGCCATTCTTAGCAGAAGCAGAAATGGGGAACTTGAAGATAACCGTCTTCTCGAATACGGTCTGCATGGAACCGCTCATCTCGTTTACCGCAACGGCAAGCGCACCCTTTGTCTCCTCCTTGGTCAGTCCAAGCAACAAGCTCGCAATAAGGGTTGATCCCAGCAAATTAGCGGTACCATTACCATCGAACTTATCATGAACGCTGAAGCAACCGGCGTTAAGAGCACGGGCAGTCAAGTCATCGCCCAAAACAAGTGCACGCAACAAGTCTTTACCAGATGCATGCATCGCCTCGGCGGCAACAAGAGCCGTAGGAATAGTCGTACCAGAAATATGCGCCGCAGTCGTAGGGCCAGCAACTTCGATAGATTCAGCATCAATCGGCTCAAAGTCGTAGGAACGCATGATAATAGCATTCAAAAATGCGGCGGCCTCCATAGGCAGCTTGATACCAAACGTTGCAACAGACGCTTCTTCTTTGCCACCAGAAGCAGCCACCATTTCCACCGTTGCTCGCGTATCGGGAATGGTCGCGCCAATTGAAAGCACGCCCATCGCATCAATCAAGCGCGTTTTCGCTCGTTGAATAGCTTCTGGCTCAATGTCTTCAAACTTAGTTTCATAAACGCGATCCAAAATAAAATCGGTGTAGTTGACGGTATCGGACATAATTCCTCCATCCTTTCATCTTTTTCTTATTTTCGCCACTCCAATACAAAATGCCGAGCCTCTCCAAACCCAGCATTGCTGCAATGGAACACCAGACCAAGGCAACAAACTCATATTGAGTTCGCAGATTTCTTACCGCGTAGAACGGGACCGGAGAGATCGCTCCGAAATAGAGCAACCTCTCTGATCCAGAAAAACCATCGCACTTAGACAGCGCTGATTCTATGCAAGCGGATGCTTCTGAGCCCACTCGCGTCCATATCTGAGCAACTCAGCTTTGGCAATAGCGTCGTTCCTGGGGCTATTATAGAGTGCAGAATTACTTAGCGCCGGGAAGAAGTGACCAGTGGGGCAATACGTGTCCACAACGCGGTGAATCTCGTCAATAACCTCTTGCTCGGTCACCTTGTCGGAGTCAATTGCTGGGCAGTCAACGCCGCCTTTAAGAGCCATACGCCCTGCAACTTTTTCCTGAATTGCAAGAATATTGTTCTGGGGAATAACGTCCGCCCAAACATCGATGCCCATTTCAACCATATCTTCCACAATGGGCTCGCAAATGCAGTCCGCATGATGTACGAACAGCATGCCCTCTTCGTGCGCCGCTTCAACGATCTTGGTATGCAACGGCTTAATAATCTCGCGCCATGTGTCGGGGGGCAAGAAAAGATTCTGCTTAGAGCCCCAGTCATCCTGATAGAAAATCATATCGGGATGAATTTGCCGTGCCGCCTCGTGGATGTAGCGAATCTTCCAGTCCGCTACAACTTCCAGCATTTCAGCCATAGCCTCAGGCTCTTCAAGATACGCACAGAAAGCGTCTTCCATACCCATCAGAAAGTGGCTACGCTCGAATAGACCACAGGCGCTGAATAGGCATACATACTTGGCAGTGCGGTCTACGCCATCGGCGACAGCCTTAGCCTTTGACCAATCAAGCCCCTCAACAGGCGGCAAAATAATCTGATCTTTCCAGTCCTCGATATCTTTAATGACCTTGTTCTCATCGGTGATGACAGGATGCGCGCCAGGAGCCGTTGGCAAAAAGCAGCGCGTGACACCCCAAGGGTCAACATGCTCTTCGCCATCCTTCGGAATGGCGCACGCAACAAAATGCGGGTCAGGAACAATTGTCGCAGCACTCATAATGTCAAAGTAGTACTCTGGCTGCTCTCCTTTGAGGATCGCTTCCGCGTTTTCACGCATAGTCATCTTGTCCCCAGGTTGCGCAAAACGTTCAGAAGACGAAACATCATACAGTTGAACCATCTTTTTCTCCTTTTCCTCGAGGAACCCTTCGATGCCGCTCTCTCCTACTCGGTATAAGCTCTCACCGCAGCAGCATCGAATATCGTTCCGTTCTCCACTTCAGCAATTTGCAATAAATACCTTGCTTTGTTCTTTATCTCATCGAGTGAGCTTGACGATGCTACAAGGTATTCACGCGCATCATCACTAAAAGATCTACTGTTATCTGCTGCATAAATTTTTTCGAATACGCCAATCGCATCCTTTAGGCTCTCCTTCCCAAAGGGCGAGATGCGAATCGCTTTGAAGTCGGCCATGGCGTTTTGCAACTCAACCATTCCAAGCTCATCAGGCATTTTCCTGGTGGCAAAACAGGTAGCCAGCCCTTTACGGTTTCTCTCT
>CAKTVK010000098.1 GCA_934623455.1 uncultured Eggerthellaceae bacterium
CAGAAGCGCGCTTGAGAGCGTCAACCATGATCATGAGTTCCATCAGGTTGTCGTTCGTCGGAGCGCAAGTGCTCTGTCGGGCGCTATTAGCCACGCAGGCATGGCTATTATTCTGGTGGGCCTCATTGGATCCAGCATGTACGTGACGGAAAACGCAGGGTATTTGGCGTGGGATGAAGAGACCGACACATGCGCGCAAGATTACGTGGTGGGCGATTATCTGTTGCGCTACCAGGGAAATCAGATTTTCCAGGCGGAAAACGGCAATTATATCTACCAAGTTGATTTCGATGCGTATTCTATCGACACAGCCGACGATGGCACTGTGCTTCAAGAGACGTATGTGGGCCATGCATCGCCCCAGGTAGAGATGGTGGCGTCCACGCAGCAGCAAAAGCTCAATGCGAGCGTTATCAGCTTCCCTACGGAAGATTTATTTGTGGTGTATCGCGGCGTGTCGTCGGGCGATGATGCGCTTTCCCTGGATGTGCGCGTGAATCCGCTGGTCAGCTGTGTGTGGTTTGGTTTCTACGTGCTTATGGCGGGCATGCTCGTGGGCGTTTTCGGCAAGCGCACCCCGCGCAGGGAGCAGGAGGCGGAAGGCGCCGCGACTTCCGCTTCCGCGGTTTCGCCCGAGACCGTTGCTTCGGCGACTGTCACGGCAACGCAGACTGCCGCAGAAGAAGCAGGCGAGCGAAAATGACCTATGCAATTGAGACAAAAGGCCTGGTGAAAGCGTTTGGCGATCGTAAAGCGGTCGATAACGTTTCCATCCAGGTGCCGCAAGGAGCATTTCTTTCCATATTCGGTCCGAACGGCGCGGGCAAAACAACGCTGCTGCGCGTTTTGACTACGTGCGCGCGTCCTACTCGGGGCAGCATGAGCATTTGCGGCATCGATTTGAAGGAAGAGCCTGATCAGGCACGCGCTTGCATGGGGCTTATCAGCCATCAGCCCATGTTGTACCCCGACTTGACCGCGTACGAGAACTTGATGATTTTCGCGCAGCTTTATGGCGTAGCAAATCCAGAGGCGCGCGTGATGGAGCTGCTAGAAGCCGTTGAGCTGAAACATAGGCGCCTGGATGTGGTGCGCACGTTCAGCCGCGGCATGTTGCAGCGCATAAGCATTGCTCGCGCGCTTATCCACGACCCGCAAGTCGTGTTCTTGGATGAGCCGTATTCGGGGCTTGACCCCCATGCGGTCGAGGTATTTGACCAGCTCATTGCAAAGCAGCGCGCGGGCCGCACGTTCGTTATGGTGAGCCACGACTTTGCCAAGGGCTTTGAGATGTGCACGCATGCGCTGGTGCTGGCGAAGGGCCGCGTTGTTGCGTTCGATGCGAAAGAGAACCTGGATGCGGCAGAGTTCGAGCAGCTGTATCGCAAGACCGTGGGAATGGGGGTGTCGTAGATGGCGGCTTCCTTGACTAAGAACGCAGCTGCGAAAGCAGTCAAACAGACCGCGCAAGCTGGTGGAGCAAGCGTTGTGAAGCCTTCTTCGTTTTCCCAGTTCAAAGTCTTGTTTGCGAAAGACATGCGTCGTGAGTTCCGCACGAAAGAAATGATTACAAGCATGGGCGTTTATGCGCTGCTCGTGCTTATTGTGTACGGTGCGGCGTTGGGGCAAACGTCCAGCAAGCTTGATTTGCTGCAGATGAGCGGCGGACTTTTATGGGCGCTGTTCGTATTCACCAGTTTGCTGGGTCTGAATCGCTCGTTCGCGTACGAAAAAGAGCAAGGCGCGCTGGAAGGCATTTTGCTGGTCCCCATAGATCGCGGCGTGATTTTTCTTTCGAAGGCGTTGTCGAATTTCCTGTTTATGCTGGTGGTTGAGCTTATCTCTGTGCCGCTGTTCTATTTCTTTTTCATGGGCAACTATGGCTTCCCCTCATCGTTTGGACTGGTCATTGTTGCAATTTTAGTGGGAACCATTGGCATGTCGGCAGTGGGCACACTCCTTTCGACTATTACGGCAGCAACGCGTGGTAAAGATGTTTTGCTTGCGGTGCTGTTCATTCCGCTCATCTTCCCGTTGCTGTATGCCTGCGTTACGGCAACCACGGCGGCGCTGGTGGGTACCGATGGCTTTATGGATTCCTTTACCGTTTCGCTTGCCATTGCGGCGGCGTATGATGTGATTATGGGCTTGGCGAGCTGGGCTCTGTACGATTTTGTGATTTCCGCGTAGGGTTCGGTGTGCACCCGATGCGTTCAAAGGAAAGGAAGGCTTTCGTGTCAAAGGAAAAAGGGCAGGTGAAAATCCCAGAAATGGGACAATGGCCCGATAAGGTGGCGCCGGCTGCTATTGTGGCTGGTTTCGTGCTTTCGGCTATTGGTTTCTTGTTGGCATTTCTTTACGCAGCGCCGGTAAACGGTGCAGCAGTGGGCGGTGCCGAGCTGATTGGCGATCAAGTGGTAACTACAAAACTGCTGCTCAGCCAAAAGATTTTCTACTTCCATATGCCGGTTGCCATTACGTCCATGGTGGTCATGATTTTCATGGCGTATTACTGCATTCGCTATTTGGCCACGCGTCAACAGCGGTTTGATACGTGCGCGCGCCTTTGCATGGAAGTCGCGCTGCTGTTCGTTATTTGCACCATGATCACCGGCGAGCTGTGGACGGTGTTCGAGTGGGGCGTGTGGTGGACGTGGGAGCCGCGCCTGACCACGTATCTTATTCTGACGGTTCTTGCCATTGCGTACTTCATTTTGCGCAATGCTATTGACGATGTCGAGCGTCGTGCAACGTTTGCCTCGGTATTTGGCCTGATCAGCTTCTTGGACGTGCCTATTACGTTCTTCGTGACGCGCTTTATTCCCAGTGGCTTGCACCCGGTGGTTTTGCGTCAGGGCGGCATGACGCCCGACATGGCGCTGACCGTAGGGGTGTGCGCCGTTGGCTTTTTGCTGATTGCGTTTGGGATGTATCGGGTGCGCTTCCGCAATGCACGTTTGGAAGAACGTGTTGCCGCGCTGAAGGACACGCTGGACGATTAATGTTTTAGCAGGTCGCGCTGTGGCTGATATTGCTGGAGCTGCTGAGTTGCTGGCGGTTGCTGCTGGTTGCTAGAAGACGCTATGACCTGCTTATATATTGAGATTGCCGTTTACGAAACTTCTCTACGAAGGGAATGATTATGAATCCGTTGTTGCAAGAGATCTACTCCACCATTCTTCCATCGGCCCCGTATCTTATTGCGGCTTATGCGCTGGTGTGGCTGGTGCTGGGCGTGTGGATGCTCATGCAGTTCCGCAAGCAAAGCGCGCTGCAAAAACAGATCATGCTGCTGGAAGAAGCGGTGGAAGACGCTCGTCCGCGCACAGCGGGCGACTCTGAGCGCTAGAAACGGCTGATAAGATGGCTTCCGTTCAAGGCTTCTTGGAATTTGGGGGAGTAAAGCATGCTGTTTGAGGCTGCGCCGTATGTGACGCTTTCTAATACCCCTGATGAACCGAGTGTTTTCGAGACAGAAGAAAAGAAATCGCGCTTCATTGGCCGCGCGTGTCATGTGGAAAACGAGGAGCAAGCACGTGAGTTTGTGGCACATGTCCGTGCGTTAGAGCATGGTGCGCGCCACAACGTGTTCGCGTTTCTGACGTGCAGCGGTCCTGCGAATGCAGGTGCGGCTCCCGTGGAGCGTCAAAGCGACGATGGTGAGCCGCAGAAAACCGCTGGTCTACCCGTGCTTGAAGTCATCCGCGGTGCAGAGCTGAAAGATGTTGTGGTAGTGGTCACGCGCTATTTCGGCGGCACGCTGTTGGGAACAGGCGGGCTCGTGCGCGCGTATACGAAGGCGGCACAAGGTGCATTGGAAAATGCCCAGGTCGTATCGATGATTTCTTGCGTGGACGTCCAGGTTGTCATGCCGTATTCGCTGTACGATACGGCGCTGTATACGCTTGAGAAGGCTGCTGCGAAAGTGCTCAGCACCGGATTTACCGATCAAGTGACGCTTTTCTTCCGCATGAAGGAAGGTGAAGTCGATCCTGTCGTGGAAAGCTTGCGCGAACTGTTGGCGGGGCGTGGCGAACTGGTGACGGGCGACCCTCATTTGGACTCGTGGTAAGGCATGGCAGAGCTGGTCACGCTCGCAGTAGCGTGCTAAAAAAACCCGAAACGCCGCTTCTTTTCGGGCGCTTGCTCGGTACGAATTCCCGTGAAATCGTATCCGGTCGCTTCAATTACGCCACGCACCTCTTCTCCAGTTAGTTCACGGTCAATCTCCAGAGTGACCTGCTTTTTCTTGCGGGAAGCATTGACTTTTTTTGCGTCGGGGAACGCTTGCCGTATTGCACCGGCAACATGAGTTTCGCACATGCCGCACATCATGCCGTCAACGCCAATGGTGATGTTCATGCGCGCTTCCCTTCGCCTGGTTTTTGTGCAGCCTTTTCTGCTTCCTTCTCCATGTGGCGCACCATGTCGTCAACGGCAGAACAAGAAGCCGGCTTTGCGCCGCCTGAGCAGCCGGTGCATCCGCCGCAGCTTCCCTTGCCGCTTTTATGATCGTTTACAATGCTGCGGATAGCCAGTGCCACAATAAGCACCAGCACGGCAAGTATTATCCAAGATCCCAAGTTCATGTGAGCTCCTGACAAGGGCTTTTGCAAAGTCCCTTCGAAATCGTTCGAAAAGGTGTCAAGCTTCTCGATTACATCTTACGTGTCATCTTACTAAAAAAGGCTGGGAAGGTGTTCGCCCGCCCAGCCTTTTCATTATTGTGAAGCCAGCGAACTAGTCGTTGAGCTGCTTCTTTGCGTACTTGTTCGGACGGAACAGCAAGTACAGGATGGCGGCAACCAGCGCAATGGCAACAATCGTTCCAATGCCAAACGCGCATTCGCCGGTTCCCAGACCAATGAATTGGTAGCAAATGAATGCGATTACGTAGGCAACCAGGCACTCATAGCCCCAGGCGGCGGCGGCCCATTTGATGCCGCCCATTTCCTTCAGAATGGCGCTCATAGCTGCGAAGCAGGGGATGCACAGCAGGTTAAACGCCAGGAAGCTGAAGCCAGCGGCCGTAGGCAGTGCGGCCTGAACTGCTGAATACCAGCCTTCGGGGCAGGCGTAAAGGATGCCCAGCGTAGACACGATGTTTTCCTTTGCGGTAATGCCCACGATAGACGCTGCGGTTGCTTGCCATGTGCCCCAACCCAGGGGAGCGAAGATGCCCGAGATGGCACCACCGATAGCAGCCAGCATGGAGTCGGCCTGATCCTCGACCGCGCCGAAAGCGCCATCGACAATGCCGTAGGTGCTCAGGAACCAAATGACGATGGTCGCCAGCAACAGAACGGTAAGGGCCTTCTTGACGAATGCCATGCAACGCTCGCCCGTGGCGCGCATAACGCTACCGAAGGAGGGCAGGTGGTAGGCAGGAAGTTCCATAACGAACGGGGTGGCTTCGCCGGCGAATGCCTTGAACTTCTTTAGGATGATGCCGGAAAGCAACACGCAGGCAATGCCCATGAAGTACGCGCACGGGGCAACCCACCAGGCGCCACCGAACACAGCGCCCGCGATCAACGCGATGAACGGGAGTTTTGCACCGCAGGGAACAAACGTTGCGGTCATAACGGTCATGCGACGGTCGTTCAAGTTCTCAATGGTGCGGCTTGCCATAACGCCCGGAACGCCGCAGCCAGAGCTGATGAGCAGCGGAATGAACGACTTACCGGACAGGCCGAAGCGGCGGAAGATGCGGTCCAGAATGAACGCAACGCGGGACGTGTAGCCGCACAGCTCCAGGAAGGACAGCAGCAAGAACAGGATGAACATCTGCGGCAAGAAGCCCAGCATGGCGCCCAGACCGGCAACGATGCCGTCGAAGATCAGACCGTGCAGCCAGCTTTCCTCGTCAAGACCAAGTGAGCTAGTCAGGTCTTCCAGCAGTGCAGGGATGCCGGGAATCCAAATGCCGTATTCAGCGGGGTCGGGACCCAGCTCACCTGCGGTCTCCAGGGCCTCGGCGCGGGCTTCGTTTTCTTCATCGCCCAGGGTGTTTTTCGCCAGGTAGGAGACGGCGGTTGCTGCTTCGGCATCGTCGCCCGCAGCTTCTTGCAGCACGCCGATGGCTTCGTTGTAGGTCTCGCGGTCAACTTCGACCATTTCGCCTTCGCCGGACTCATCGTCGTAATCCTGATACGTGCCGCCAATGCCGGTTTCAACAATGCCCAAGGCACTTTCAAACTCGTCGTTGACCTCGTCAAAGTCGGCTTGAGCGCCGTCGATGCCAACAATGGGTGCCGGATCAAGGAACCAGCCATCGCCGAACACGCCATCGTTTGCCCAGTCGGTGGCTACGCCGCCAACGGTGGTAACGGACAGGTAGTACACCAGGAACATGACCACGGCGAAGATGGGCAACGCCAAAATGCGGTTCGTGACTACGCGGTCAATTTTGTCGGAAATGGATTCCTTCTTGCTGCCAGCGCCCTTAGTGGCAACGTCGTTGATGATGTTGCCAATCCATTCGTAGCGCTCGTTGATGATGGCGCTTTCGGCGGTATCATCGCAGGCAAGTTCAATGGCTTTTTGCTGCTCAGATACGTCGGGCATGCCGTCAATGCCTTCGCCGATCTTGTCGTCGCCTTCCAGCAGCTTAACAGCGTAGAAGCGGCGCACGGCGGGATCAATGGAATCGGGCAACAGAGCGGTTACTTCCTTTACGGCCGGCTCAATGGCCTGGGTAAACGTCATGCCAGCGGGAGCTGCTTTGGAGGCAAGGTCGCCCATGGCGGCAACCAGCGCGTCAATGCCTTCGCCTTTCAGCGCGGAGATTTCAACCACGTCGGCCGCGCCCAGCTTCTCGCGCAGGGCATCGATGTTGATAATATCGCCGTTTTTGCGTACAACGTCCATCATGTTGATGGCTACCAAAACGGGAAGTCCCAGGTCAAGCAGCTGCGTGGTCAGGTACAGGTTGCGCTCCAGGTTGGAGCCGTCAATGATGTTGATAATGGCGTCGGGGCGCTCGTTGATGATGAATTTACGTGCAACAACTTCTTCAAGCGTGTAGGGAGAAAGAGAATAGATGCCCGGAAGGTCAACAATCTGGAAATCCTTGTTGGCTTTGCAGGCGCCTTCTTTCTTTTCCACGGTAACGCCCGGCCAGTTGCCAACGCGTTGGTTTGAGCCGGTCAGGGCGTTGAAGAGAGTCGTTTTGCCGCAATTGGGATTGCCGGCTAGTGCGAACCTCATGTTCGATCCTTTCGTTTGCGGGTGAGTTGGCAGTGCTTTCAATCAGCGGGCTTTGGCGGCGTCTTGCAGCGTTTTGCCTGGTCGTGCGGCTGGGCTTTGGTTTTGCCCGATTGCGTCTTGGCGGCGCTGGCTTGCTGCGCTGTGCAAACCGATTGTTAGCAGCGGTTAACTCGTGTTCTTAAAAAATGCCGCTTCCTGCGGCAAGAATGAAGAGGGAAGGCTCTGTGCCTACTCGACTTCAACCATAGTGGCGTCTTCCTTGCGAAGGGTCAGTTCGTAACCACGAACCGTCACTTCAACGGGATCGCCCAAAGGGGCAACTTTGCGCACGTAAATTGTGCAGCCCTTGGTGATGCCCATGTCCATAATGCGGCGCTTGATGCCGCCTTCGCCGTGAATTTTGACGGCTTTGACGGTTTCGCCACTTTGAACATCGCGCAATGTCTTCATGGAGCCTCCTATCTTTTAGTTGTTGCATTTGGGAGCCGAATATTGAATGCTTTCAGGTGCAATGCAGACTCTGGCGGGCAG
>CAKTVK010000099.1 GCA_934623455.1 uncultured Eggerthellaceae bacterium
GTTGATGTTCCTTCCCATACATTGCAGCTTTCGTCCACCCAGGATAATGGCTCGCTGAAGGAAACGCTACCTTTCGAAGGTGATGGCGAGAATATCGAAATTGGCTTTAACTGCGCTTATGTGACCGACGGCCTTTCTTCTGCCGATGGCGACGATATTTTCCTTGAACTCACTTCCTCGGCGAAGGCCGGTGTGTTTAAAACCGAAGGGGAGTGCAGCTTCCTGTATCTGGTTATGCCAATGCGCATCTAATTTCGTCGATAGGGTTTTCATGTCGTTGCAGATTACGCAACTTGAATTGTCTAACTTCCGGAATTATCGGGAGTTTAAGTGCGACGATTTATCGAAATTGAATATCTTCGTGGGCCCGAACGCGGTTGGTAAGACGAACATTGTCGAAAGCATTGATCTGCTGACAAGCATTTCTTCTTTCCGCAATCCCCGCGTCGCGGAATTAATGGGGCCTTATGAAGATTTTGCCCGAGCGCGTGCACAGGTGAAAGACGATCATCGCGCGCTGGAATTTGAGTTGCGGATGAAGGACGGGAAAAAGAAGTACTTCTACAACGGGAAAGAGAAACCGGCTAACCAGCTCCGAGGGATCATGCCATCGGTGACGTTTACCCCCGATGACCTCTCGCTGATAAAAGGGGCGAATTCGTTTCGCCGCCGCGCGCTGGATGTGCTTGGTTCGCAACTTTCCGCAAATTATCCGGTTGTGAGAAAAGATTTCGAGCAAATCCTTCGCCAGAAGAACAATTTGCTGAAAGATAATCCGTCTTTGGCGTTCCTTGAGAGCGTCAACGAGATGTTTGTGCTGTATGCGGCTCAGCTGTATTGTTATCGTGTGAGTTTGTTTGAAAAGCTGCTGCCTTACGTGAGCGAATATTATCGGAATATTTCGCACCGCGGTGAAGAAGTGACGGCGCGCTACATTCCTTCTTGGCTCGCTGAAAATGTTTCATGTGAAACATTTGCGGTTGATCTTCCTGACTCTCACGATAAAGAGCAAGTTCGTTCTATTTTGCTTGATGCAGTGAATGTGTCGAACCAGCGTGAGCTTGCGGCGCGCCATGCTCTTATTGGCCCGCATAAAGACAGCATCCTTTTCTCTATTGACGGACGCGAAGCCGGAACGTTTGGGAGCCAAGGGCAGCAGCGTTCGTTGGTTCTTGCGTGGAAACTTGCCGAGGTGCGGCTCGTGCAGGAAATGTTGGATACGAAACCGATTTTGCTGTTGGATGATGTGATGAGTGAGCTTGATGAATTGCGCCGCCAAGAATTGACCCGCTATGTGTTGTCTAGCACGCAAACGTTTATTACCACCACGAATCTGAGCTACTTTACCCAAGATATGCTCGATTGTGCTCATATCGTTCATTTAAATTATCAAGGAGATGAAAACCAATGCAAGAATTGCGAGAACTAAAGCCGGTTTCTCTCTCCCAGGAAATGTATTCGGTTTTCGAGCAGATAACGGGTTCCGCCGAGCAAGCGCGGATCCAGATGCGCGCCGTGCAAGTGGAGGATGCTTATCAGACGGCGGTGCAAAACGTTTTCGGACGTGCAGCGACGCTTGTTTTGAAGCGCACGAATGCGGTGTATTGCTTTGAAGAAAAGGGAATCACCCAGTTCGTTGTCTATTCCGACGACAGCGGTGTTCGTTCTTCGCTTGATGCGCGACAAGGTTTGCTGAAAATCGACCTTTTTAAGCAGGGAATCGATTTCATGCAGTTCAAGGTGCTTCCCGCGCAGCGAAGCATTAAAAATCGCCACCCGTTTGAGAATGCAGTTGTCGCGCCGCTTAAGACTCGTTTGCGTGAGCTTACGGCAGAAGAGTTGGCGGAAGTGGATGAATTTGTTTCTTCCGTTGAAGACGAAGGCGTGCGCGAGGCTCTTCGTCAGGCTGTAATAAGCGATTTACGCGCTCAATCGAAGTAAAAAGGTGTTTCAAACGCCATAATACCCCACAAACCCGTTATATGGTGCTTCTATTGCCTTCTAGCCATATGTTTTGTGGTGGTGTGGTGGTATAATTATTCGGTTAAATTGGTTTCTATACGAGAAAGGGAATAAACGTGACTCAGCAGAAACCAGATCACTACGATGGCTCCGACATCCAAGTTCTTGAAGGTCTTGAGCCGGTTCGTAAACGTCCTGGCATGTATATCGGTTCAACGGGTCCGCGCGGTTTGCACCACCTGGTCTATGAAGTGGTGGACAATGCGGTAGACGAAGCGCTTGCTGGCTACTGCAATCATATTGAGGTTTGGATTAACCCCGACAACTCCGTTACCGTGCAAGATAATGGTCGCGGCATTCCCGTTGATCTTCATCCGAAAGAGAATATTCCAACCGTTGAAGTTGTTCTGACCATTTTGCACGCAGGCGGCAAGTTCGGCGGCGAAGGGTACAAAGTTTCCGGTGGTCTTCACGGCGTTGGCGTTTCCGTTGTCAACGCGCTTTCGAAGCGCACGGAAGTTGAAGTGTGCCGCGATGGCAAGAAATACGCGATTTCGTTCGCGTATGGCAAAACCATCGAGAAGATGAAGGTTATTGGCGACAGCGACACTACGGGTACGCGTGTGACGTTTTGGCCCGATGAGACGATTTTCACCGAGACGACCGTTTTCGATTACGATACGTTGGCAAATCGCTTCCGCGAGATGGCTTTCTTGAATAAAGGCCTCAAAATCACGCTGTATGATTTGCGCACCAACGAGGGCGAGGAAGCGCAAGGTGTCGAAGGTGGCAGTGAATTCGTCAAGAAGGAAACGTTCCACTACGAAGGTGGCATTGTTGACTTCGTAACGTATCTCACCGATGGAAAAGAAACGCTGAACACCCCGATTTACTTCGAAGCCGAAAACGAGGATGGCGCGGTTGAAGTCTGCATGCAGTGGACCACTTCGTATTCTTCGAATTCGGTTTTGGCATTCGCGAATAACATCAACACGCACGAAGGCGGCACGCACCTTGATGGTTTCAAGCAAGCTGTTACGCGCACGCTGAATGAGTACGCTCGCGATAAGAAGATCCTCAAGGGTAAAGAAGCTAATCTGACAGGTGATGACTGCCGCGAAGGTTTGGCTGCCATCATTTCCGTGAAACTGCACGAGCCTCAGTTCGAAGGCCAGACGAAGACGAAACTCGGAAATACGGAAATCCGCAGCTTGGTGCAAACGGCGGTGCAGCGTGGTTTGGCGGAATTCTTGGAAGAAAACCCCGGCGCTGCAAAGAAGATCGTCGGAAAAGCCGCCCAAGCACTCAAAGCACGCGAAGCTGCTCGTAAAGCACGCGAGACCGCACGTAAGGGTGTTTTGGAATCATTCTCTATGCCGGGTAAGCTGGCGGACTGCTCCTGCAAGGACCCTTCCCTTTCCGAAATCTTCATTGTAGAGGGCGACTCCGCAGGTGGTTCCGCAAAGCAGGCGCGCGATCGTAAGCATCAAGCTATCATGCCGTTGCGTGGTAAGATTCTTAACGTTGAACGCGCTGGTCAGAACCGCGCTTTGTCGTCGGAAACCATTTCTTCGCTGATTACTGCCATTGGAACGAATATCGGCGAGAAATTCGATGCAAGCAAGGCGCGCTATCACCGTATCATCATCATGACCGATGCCGATGTTGACGGCGCACATATTCGCTGCCTTCTTCTGACGTTCTTCTATCGTTACATGCCTGATCTTATTCGCTTGGGGTACGTATATTGTGCGCAACCGCCGCTGTTCGGCCTGAAGAAGAAAAACTCGCGCTCACCCAAGGTCGAGAAGTACATTTTTGACGAAAAAGCGCTTAAGCAGCATATGTCTGAGCTGGCCGACCCCGAAAAATACGATGTCCAGCGCTATAAGGGTCTTGGTGAAATGGACCCCGAGCAGCTTTGGGAGACCACTATGGAGCCTACGAGCCGCACGCTCGTTCAGGTGAGCATCGATGATGCTGCTATGGCAGAGCTTGTGGTGACCGAATTGATGGGCGACCAAGTTGAACCGCGCAAACAGTTTATTCAGAACCATGCAAAAGACGTCCGTTACCTGGATATTTAAGGAGGGTGAGAAATGGCTGACGAAATGAATGAATCTCAAAACCCTCAAGGGGAACAAGAAGAAACCGAAACCGAGGTAAGCGGTTTCGAGCAGCATAATCTGAAAATTCGCACCACCGAGCTTGGCAGCGAGATGCGCACGTCGTTCTTGGAGTATTCCATGAGCGTTATTGTCTCACGCGCCCTGCCCGATGTCCGCGATGGTTTGAAGCCTGTCCATCGCCGTATTTTGTACGCAATGTACGAAAGCGGCAATACGCCGAACAAGCCGCATGTGAAATCGGCGCGTCCGGTTGGCGACTGCATGGGTAAATATCACCCCCACGGCGACGCGGCAATCTACGACACCATGGTGCGTTTGGCGCAAGACTTCAGCATGCGGGTTCCTCTGGTCGATGGTCACGGAAACTTCGGCTCCATTGACGGCGATAGCGCTGCAGCTATGCGTTACACCGAAGCGCGCTTGGATAAGGCAGCCATGGAGCTGCTGCGCGATCTGGATAAAGAGACGGTCGATTTCCAACCGAACTACGACGAAAGCTTGCAAGAGCCTAAGGTTCTTCCTGCGCGCTTCCCGAACTTGCTGGTCAACGGCTCGAATGGTATTGCCGTTGGTATGGCAACGAATATTCCGCCTCACAATTTGGGCGAAACAATCGACGCCGCCTGCATGGTTCTTGACAACCCTGAAGTAACCACTGAAGAACTCATGACAGTTCTCCCTGGTCCCGATTTCCCCACGGGTGGCATCATTATGGGCCGCAAGGGCATCAAGGATGCCTACGAAACGGGTCGTGGATCGCTGACGGTTCGTGCGAAGTGTGAAATTGTCGAAGGCAAGAACGGTAAATCGTCCATTGTTGTCAAAGAGATTCCCTATCAGGTGAATCGTAAGCGTCTGCTTGAAAAACTCGGCGAGCTCGTGCGCGACAAGAAATTGCCCGAAATCAGCAACATCCACGACGCTGCCGACCGTCATGGCATCGACATCATCATTGAGCTCAAGCAAAATTCCATGCCCCAAGTTGTGTTGAATAAGCTGTTCAAGTCTACGCAGCTGCAAACGGGTTTCGGCGTGAATATGTTGGCGCTGGTCAATGGCGTGCCCAAAGTTCTTTCGTTGAAGGATACATTGGTGCACTACGTTAATCACCAGCGTGATGTTATTTTGCGCCGCACACGTTATGATTTGGCACGTGCCGAAGAACGCGCTCATATCCTTGAAGGTTTGGTCATTGCGCTTGACAATATCGACGAAGTTATCAAGATCATTCGTGCATCCGATACCGATAAGCAAGCAAGTGACGAGTTGATGAGCCGTTTTGGCCTATCAAAACGTCAATGCGATGCCATCTTGGAAATGAAGTTGCGCCGTTTGACCGGCTTGGAGCGCGAAAAGATCGAATCTGAGTTGCAAGAATTGCGCGAAAAGATTGAATACTATAAGCGTGTCTTGGAAGATGACGGCCTGGTGCGCAGCATCATCAAAGAAGAAATGATGGAAATCAAGAAGCGCTTCGGCACGCCGCGTCGTACCGAGATTACCGGCGCAACGAAAGACATCGATGTCGAGGATCTTGTTCCCGATGAAAATGTTGTCATTACCATGACGCAAACGGGTTACATCAAGCGCATGCCGGTATCGCTGTACCGTCAGCAGAAACGCGGCGGTAAGGGCATGCAGGGTGCTGCGAATCTGAAAGAAAATGATTTCGTGGAGCATCTCTTCGTTGCATCGAATCATTGCTACATGTTGTTCTTCACCAGCGCCGGAAAAGTGTATCGCCTGAAAGCGTACGAGATTCCCGAGGCTTCCCGCCAAGCGCGCGGCACGGCCATTGTCAACCTGCTCAACCTTGATAAGGATGAAACGGTTCAGGCCATCATTGCTTCGAAAGAATTCCCCGCAGATGAATTCTTGATGTTCGGCACGAAAAACGGCGTGGTGAAGAAAACATCGATGGATCAATACGACCGCACGCGCAGGGAAGGCTTGATTGCCATCAATATGCGCGAAGGCGATGAGCTCATCAGCGTAAAGCGCGTCAAAGAGGGCGATGACATCATCATGGTGTCGGCCGCCGGCAAGGCGCTGCTGTTTCCCGAAAGCGAGATTCGCGCAACAGGACGTGATACATCGGGCGTGCGCGGTATGAAGGTTCCCGATGGCGTAAATGTGTTGGGCATGGAAATCTCCAGACCCGATGCCGATTTGCTGGTTATCACCGAAAACGGCTACGGTAAGAGAACGCCACTTACGGAGTATCCGTCGCATCATCGCGGCGCGCAAGGTGTCTTCACCATTACGATGACCGAAAAGAAGGGCCAGCTCATTGCCATGAAGGTGGTTGAGTCCGGCGAAGAAGTCATGGTTATCACACACGAAGGCGTTATTGTGAGAACATCGGTTGATGGCATTTCCCAGCTGGGTCGATCTGCCCAGGGTGTTCGCATCATGGATGTTGCAGATGACGATGCCGTAACTGCGCTTGCTATTCTTGCAGAAGGCGATGACGACGATCTGCCCGAAGATGAGGAGTTGGAAAGTTCCGTAGAAGAGCAGGCTGTTCAGGCAGGTAATGTTGAGTCGAATGAGTCAGGTATGGTTGACGAATTCGATGAGGATATCGAAGAAGACAACGCTGCCGATAATGACGATGAGGGCGAATCGGAAGATGACTTCATCTAAGAAGAGCTTGGGACTATGCAACGCGTTGGTCGCTTAGTTCCCCGGTAAAATAACGCGCTTTCAGGATTAAAAGCGTTTTTGGGGATGTCGCAGGAATATGCTCCTGCGACATCCCCTGTATAGAGTGCTCTTTGGCGCGCCGCCTCTCTAAGCTGCAGTGAGCGATCGTTGCTGCAGACGGATATGCTCGAAAGAGTGCGGCAACGGAGGCGAAAATGAGCACCGAACCTGGTTTAGGGAAAATTTTTACAAAAGTTGAAAATTTTGCTTGACACGTACTGATTTGCGAAGTAAAGTAGTCAAGCACTTTCGCAAGGGCCCGTAGCTCAGTTGGTTAGAGCGCACGCCTGATAAGCGTGAGGTCGCTGGTTCAAATCCATTCGGGCCCACCATTTTCCTTGCGATAAACGCTCCACCGTGAGCCGAGTTAGCCGGTGGAGCGTTTATTATAAAAAATGCGAGAGAGTCATGGGGCATTAGCTCAGCTGGTAGAGCGTCGGCTTTGCAAGCCGAATGTCAGGGGTTCGAATCCCCTATGCTCCACCATGAAAAATCGGGCAGGTTCAGAAACGAACCTGCTTTTCTATTTAATGGAAGCAGTTTTTGCTTCTGAGCGTTACTCGATGCGCATGTCGCGCATCGAAAGGATGAAATTTTTACTCACTAAGTATTAGTAAAGATTTTTCCCAACGGCGTTTCTTGTCGTTGCATCGCCGTCTGTCTTCTGGCAAAGAAAACAGACGGCGGTACACTGAGAAGTGAATGATGATTATGTTTATGATCATCGCCGCCGTACCACCTTCCGCAACGGGTTGGAAAAATTCTTGAAAATTTTCCTTGACACGGCATGCGGGATGCTGGTATAGTTCTTTCTTGCGCCGCAACGGGGCGCAAGCGAGGGGAGAAGCCCCCTCGGCACCTTGAGAACCGGATACTGTGACGAACCGAGGGCATCTGAGAGATGCGCCTCGGAAGACAGATTGATACAT
>CAKTVK010000100.1 GCA_934623455.1 uncultured Eggerthellaceae bacterium
AAGGCGGTGTAGGTGGTCTCGCCCTTGTCGGTGCACGTGGCGGGCTTCGTCACGCGCGCGCTCACCGTGCACTCGGCTATCACCTTGACCGACGCGTTTTCCCTGCTCGTCCACGTTGCCGTGGCGGTCTTGCCGTCGGCTGCGAACACGATCTCAGGGGCGCCGTACGTGCTTCCCGTGGCGGGGATGTCCGCGAGCGTCTTCGTGGCCGTGCCGCCGGGCAGGCCGCGCTCCTCATCGGCCGGCGCCGTTGCCGTGTACGTGGTCTCGCCCGGCGTTGCGGCCGTGGCGGGCTTCGTCACGCGGGAGACCACGGCGCAATCGGCGACCTCCACGTGCGAGGGGTCGTTCGCGCAGGTCCATGTCGCGGTGGCGGATTTGCCGTTGGCGGCGAACTCGATGATGGGCGCTCCGTACGCGTGTCCCGTTGCGGGGATGTCCGCGATATTCTTAGTAGCAACACCCTTGGTCAGGCCGCGCTCCTCGTCGGCCGCGGCGACGGCGGTGTAGGTCGTCACGCCGTTGGCGGTGCAGGTAGCCGCGCGCGTGGTCTCGGATGACACCGAACAGGGCTCGCTTACAACGTGGCTCGCGTCGCGCAGGCACCTCCAGGTTGCCGTGGCCGATTTCCCATCGGGCGCGAATGCGATTTCCGGGGCGCCGAACACGTGCCCCTTGGCGGGAATGTCCGCAATCGTCTTCGTTGCCGTTGCGGCAGGCCAGCCATCGGCGGCGGCGACGTCAACGGAGTACTCCATCGTGCCCGCCGCATCGCACGTTGCTGCCGCAGCCACGCGTGACGCGCTTTGCACGGTCAGCTCTTTTTCGTGCGAGGCGTCCCTGCCGCACGTCCAGACGATAGTGGCCGTGCTGCCGTCATCCGAGAACGTCACCGTGGGAGCGCCGCAATCGTGTCCCAGCGCAGGCACCTCAGTACGCGGCTCAATCTCCTGCCCGCATACCGAGCAGTGGCTGCCGGCGCTGAAGCCGGGTTCAGTGCACGTCGCCTCGGTCGCGGCGTCTTGGACGACGACGTGGCCCTTTGCCGGAACTGTCTCCTGGGCGACAAGGATCTCGCCGCAGCGGGAGCAATGGAAGCCGCCCGTCAAGCCAGGCTCGGTGCATGTTGCGTCAACGGCATCGTCGGCCACGGGGTCGTGCCCGCCCAAAGACGCAACGGTCTCTTGCGCAACAAGGACCTGCCCGCATACCGAGCAATGGCTGCCCTCGGTCAGGCCCGTCTCGGTGCAGGTGGGGGCAACGGCCTTGTCGACGACCGCGGTATGCCCCGTCATGGGGATCTTCTTCTGGGCGACGAACACCTTGCCGCACGTAGCGCAATGCATGCCCTGCGTCAGGCCCTCGGTCACGCACGTCGCCTCGACGGCGGGGTCGGTGACGTAGACGTGCCCCGGGGCCAGCTCGACGAAATCGTGGAAGAACTCGCGGCCGCAGACGGTGCACTTGCGGATGACCTCGGAGGTGCCGCCTTTCTCGCAAACGTCCTCGTCGGCGATGGTCACGATGCTGTGGTCGCTGGGACGGCAGCTTGCCGTGAAGTAGCCCGGGGCGCCCGGGGCGTCGATGCGGGCTAGGCTACGGCTAGTAACACTGCTGCTAGTACTGCCATACGCGGTCCCCGACCCGCCCACGAGGCGAGAGCAGCCGTCGAACATGACGTCGGACGACTCCACAGCGGAAACGTCGAAGGAGGTCGAGGCGTATATGGTCGTAAGAGACGAGCAGCCCCAGAACATAGCGCCCATGTCCGTCACCTTGGAGGTGTCGAAGGAGGACAGGTCCAGCTCCTTCAGGGAGCTGCATCCCACGAACATTCCACTCCTGGTGGTGACGCCATAATAAGAATAGTAGTAGCCCATTGCGGTCACGCTGCCCGTGTCGAACGACGACAGGTCGAGCTCCGCAAGCGACGAGCAGTCCTTGAACATGCTCCGCATGTCCGTCACCTTGGAGGTGTCGAGGGGCGACAGGTCCAGGGTCGTGAGCGACGAGCAGCCGTTGAACAGGTAGCCCATGTCCGTCACCTTGGAGGTGTCGAAGGAGGACAGGTCGAGCTCCTTGATGGACGAGCAGCCGTTGAACAGGTAGCCCATGTCCGTCACTCCCGCGGTGTCCAGGCTCGCGAAGTCGATGGATTCGAGCTTCGAGAAGCCGGAGAACCAATACCGCATAGACTGGGGTGCCAAGGGAAACGCGAAAAACGCCGAAGTCGCCTGAGACGAGGCGCCGGCCCAAGGCGTTGTTCCGTTGCCGACGCCCGAGAGGTTAAACGCGTAGGAGGAAACGACGTCTCCATGCCCCTGCGCCGGCGCGGCATCCGATTGGAACACCAAAGCGCCGTCGGAATAAAGCACGGCTGCTCCCATGGCGTTTTTGTCGGTGAAGTAGCCCGGGGCGCCCGGGGCGTCGATGCGGGCTAGGCTACGGCTAGTAACACTGCTGCTAGTACTGCCATACGCGGTCCCCGACCCGCCCACGAGGCGAGAGCAGCCGTCGAACATGACGTCGGACGACTCCACAGCGGAAACGTCGAAGGAGGTCGAGGCGTATATGGTCGTAAGAGACGAGCAGCCCCAGAACATAGCGCCCATGTCCGTCACCTTGGAGGTGTCGAAGGAGGACAGGTCCAGCTCCTTCAGGGAGCTGCATCCCACGAACATTCCACTCCTGGTGGTGACGCCATAATAAGAATAGTAGTAGCCCATTGCGGTCACGCTGCCCGTGTCGAACGACGACAGGTCGAGCTCCGCAAGCGACGAGCAGTCCTTGAACATGCTCCGCATGTCCGTCACAGCCGAGGTGTCGAAGGAGGACAGGTCGAGGGACGCAAGCGACGAGCAGCCGGAGAACGCGGCATTCATGTCCGTCACGGCAGAGGTGTCCAGGTTCGTGAAGTCGATGGATTCGAGCTTGCTCAGCCCATAAAACCAATACCGCAGGGAGACGGGCGAAAAAGGGCAATTGAACTGAATGCTCTTAATGGAGCTATAAGCTGCATACCAAGGTGCCTTGCTGCCATCCGAGTAAGAAGCGTCTTCGGAGAACGACCAGGAATTCACCTTTGCCCCGAATTTAGAAAGACCCAGCGACGAGTTCTGGAAAACAAGCTTCTCGCCCGTTCCATCGCCATCGGAGTCGTAGAGAACGGCATAATATGCCATAGCGTACGGCGTAACCCCGTCGGACTGATCATCCGTCAAAGCAAGGGCGTCTGCGCCGTTAGTGGAAGCGCCAGAAGAATCATCGGCGTCTTCGCTTCCATAAGACCCAATCGAAACGCCGGCGGCAGGCGCGGAGTCGCTCTCCGCAGCATCGCCAGCATTGAAGGGCGCTCCTGAAGCTGCATTATCTAAATCAGTAGCTCCTGAATCCACGATCGAAGCAACTTGATTTACTTCAGCGTTGAGGGCACCCCCCCCCCGCAAATGCAGGTGCCGGCATGAGACCCAGCACCAGAACCATCGACAGAAGAGCATTTGCAATCTTCAGCGATGCAGGAATTCTCCTTCCCATAACAATCTCCTTTGAAACAAACCAGTTAATCCAGCCTTCCCAGTATACACCTCGGGGCGTTTTGATAAAGAGCGTTTCTCTCATTTTTAATGTTGCCGGCAGCAGGGTATTGCGACAAAAACATGCGGTCAATTTGCACGTTAGCCCGAACACTTGCGTTTTATCCTCGAACTCGCCGAACGCGTGCGGCTGGATTCGAGAATTCCTTTTCGGGGACAGGGGGCGAGGGGTCTTATCGGGAGACATTCTTGAGCCCCCGGCAAACGCGCGCAGTACTTAAGGCGTTCAAGGCGTCGAAAAGACCATCCAAGGGAGCAGTTGTTGGAAAATCGGGTGCAAATTCGGGCAAATCGACGATAAATGGTAGTCTGATTGCCCTATGCGCCATTTTTTTAGCGTTCAAAAGAGCTAAAGGCATTTAAGCAATTCTTACTTGCATCATAATCCCAGGTCAAATCGCTACGCCTAAATCAATAGGAAAGCAATCAATTTCCTAACCACCATTTATCGTCGATTTGCCCGAAATGAAGGGCGTTTTGGCAACAAGCGCTGCATTTCTACATGCCAAACGCTGCACACAGATAGCGGTTTTACTTAATAAACCTATGCGGGCGGTACCTTTCAGGGAAACACTACCCCCGTTATTCCGTAGAAATCTATTATTTTATTAGCGAGAACCACGCTTGCCCTAACCATACTATTGCTTAAATACACTCTATATATGTATAATAGCCATACATCAACAAGATGAAAGGGACCGCAATTGACTATATACTATTATCAGTTCGAATGGGATCCCAATAAAAATGCTACCAATATTGAGAAGCACGGCGTTGCATTCGAGGAAGCTTCCACCGTATTTGATGACGCTTTTGCGCGCGTTATCAGCGACCCCGACCATTCGGACAACGAAGACCGATTCATCATTTTAGGGGTTAGCGTCAAAGCAAACGTCCTTATTGTTTGCCATTGCCTAAGACAATCGGGACGATCGATCCGAATCATATCTGCACGAAAAGCAACGAAGAAAGAAGAAGCAACGTATTGGAGGTATAGGCATGAGAGCTGAATATGATTTTGAAAATTCCCAGGTTAACCCTTACAAGAAAGCACCGCGCGAGAAGATAACCATTCAGTTGAACGTGGACGTCATTGATTATTTCAAAGCCGAATCCGTGCGCACAGGCATTCCCTACCAAAACATCATTAATTTCTATCTCACCGATTGTGCGCGGGAAGGAAAGCGCCTCACGTTCTCGTAAGGTTGGTCACAAATGCCGAAAAGTTATACTTTGGATTATTATACTTTCAAGTATAATAATTTGAAGTATAACAAGGGACGATGAGAAGCGGTGCGCATTATGGAGCACTTTGTAGACCGAGAGCAAGAGCTGCAAACCCTGCAAAACGAATACGAAAGAAACGGAAGCGCACTGGTTGTTCTGTACGGACGACGCAGGGTTGGTAAAACTACGCTCATCTCAGAATTCATCAAGGACAAAAACGCCCTGTTCTTTCTTGCCACCGAAGAGTCCGAAACCCAAAACCGAAACGCCTTCAAAGAAAAAGTTGCCGATTTCATCAAAAGCGACCTGCTTCGCGAAGTAGATGTCAAAAGCTGGGACACATTATTCAAATCCATCGTCGATGCGCCTTTGTCTTCCCTTCCCCAAAGCAAGCCGGTAATCGTCTTGGATGAATTCCAGTATCTGGGAAAAGCAAACGCGGCGTTTCCCTCTATTTTTCAGCGCATCTGGGAAGAAACCCTCAAAGACAAACCCGTTATGGTAATCCTTTGCGGGTCCTTGATTTCCATGATGAAGTCGCAAACGCTCGCATACGACAGTCCCCTTTACGGCAGACGAACGGCTCAGATTCAGCTGAAGCAGATTCCCTTCCGCTATTATCATGAGTTTCATCCGAACAAAAGCTATCGCGAGCTTATCGAGATGTACGCGGTCACGGGCGGCGTGCCGAAATACATTGAGCTTTTCCGCGAAAACGACAACATCTATAAAGCCATTGATGCGTGCGTGTTGAACCGGTCGGGCTATTTATATGACGAGCCGTACTTCCTGCTGCAGCAAGAAGTTACCGAAATTGGCAGTTACTTCTCTGTCATACGAGCCATCGCGGTGGGCAACAGCAAGCTATCCGCCATATCGGCTGCGCTGGAAATAAAGGCAACCAGCTTGACGAAGTACCTGAAAACACTCATTGACCTGGATATATTGGAACGAGAAGTTCCCGTTACGGAAAACAATCCGGAACGCAGCAAAAAAGGACTCTACAAAATCAAAGACAATTATCTGCGTTTTTGGTTTGCCTTCGTGTACCCGAACAGAAGCTTCATAGAAAGCGGGCACAGCGAGATTGCCATGAGCAAGATCAAGAAAAGCCTGATGAAAAACCATATAGCTTTTGTCTACGAAGACGTTTGCAAAGAGCGTATGTGGCAATTGAACGCAGAAGGGGCATGGCCGTTCAATTTCTCGAAGCTGGGCAGGTATTGGGACACCCGAACGGAAATCGACATTGCCGCGCTGGACCCCGAAGGCAAGAATCTCATTCTTGGCGAGTGCAAGTATTGGCAGGAGCCCGTGGGCGTAGATGTTCTGCGGAGCCTGGAAGCAAAAACCAATGCCGTTTCCTGGGAGAGAAACGGCAGAAGGGTGTGGTATGTTCTATTCAGCATATCGAGCTTCACCGACGAGCTCAAGGCTCTAGCAGCAGCAAGGGATGATGTAATGCTTTGCGAGTAACGCAGAGGCGCATACACCGCCGAACGTATGTAAACACAAAAGCGGGCTGCGCCATTGTCGCAGCCCGCTTTGTTTTCGGAATGGATTTTATCGCTAGCTGCAACGCAGCGCGCCCGCGCCGCTAATCGCGACAATGCAGGTTGATGACAGGCGGCTCCAGCTCAAAGCGCTCCTGCCAATCGGTAAGCGTTGCGGCGGCAAGACGCGCAGCACCCTTATACAGCGGATGCTGTGCTCCCCGCTCAAACAACTCCAGGAAATACGGCGTCCACGTGAGCAAATGCTCCTCCAAAAGCTCATCAAGCGCCGCGCGCTCAACACCGTTCGTCACGCACCACGAAAGCATCATGAGCATAAGCCCGAAATGATCTTCTGGCTCTTTATTGGGCAAGCTAAGCTTCACCGCGTTATCGCGCATCCATTGGCGCACGCCCAACGTGGCATTACCAAAAATCACGCCCTCGGGGTCAGTGTAAACCGATGCCCATGGCGGCGCAGGAAGACGATGCGGCCCAATGAACAGGCGGTTATATTCTTCGTGAATTGCCTGCTCATCTTGCTGCAACCAGGCATTTTTCATGAGCTCAAGCGCCTCGCTTGCAGCAGGCTGCCCAAACTCCCACGCGTCTTCCCCATTGGCGGCAAGCCAGGAAAACGCAGCCTTTCCTTTTTCGGAAGCAGGGTCTTGGTAGAAAATCGTTCCTAAAACGGCAGCAGCCTGAGCCACATTTTCGGAATATTCAGCCATATCGATCCTTTCGGTAAAAGCAGGGGGCGCGCTACGCTGCAAAACGCCTCAGATACGCGCGCAAACGCAGCCATAACTGCGGCCGCATCGGCAACTACGCCTATTGTACCCCCTAGGGCGAGATTGCCGCCCCAGGTAGAGCGGCAATCTCAGAAAAGGAAGTGGAAAGAGAGGAAATTACTAAGTTAAAAGGTTGCGAGAGCTCACCTTCGCGGCCTTTTTCGCGCATCGCTCACTCGCGCATTGCAAACCGTACGTCGCGCACCACGCGCAGCGAAACAACGAATCGGGCCAAGGGAAGAGGGAGGTTCAAAGGGAGCTCTCGCCAAGAGGGGGTTAAACAAACTCTAGGGAAACGCTGATTAATTCGCGGCCGACGGCGCGCCGCACGCCGCCCAATCTGCCATCCGGCCTGCGGAAATG
>CAKTVK010000101.1 GCA_934623455.1 uncultured Eggerthellaceae bacterium
TATCGAGCGTGATTTGGAAGTTGCGGACCGTATTTCGGTGGTGCTGCAAGGCCGCTACCTGGTCATTCATGGCGATGGCTGCGACTCCAAGTACCAGGAAGACGCAGGTATCCGCCGCGCCGACGTGTTCGTTGCGGCAACCGGCCAAGACGACAACAACTTGGTTGCGTGCGAGATTGCCCAACGCGTGTTCAACGTGAACCGCTGCGTGGCCCGCGTGAACAACCCGCGCAACATGCGCATTTTCCAGGAACTGGGCATTGAAAGCGTTTCATCGACCACGCTTATTGCCAATCTGATTGAAGAAGAAACCATGGCCGGCTCCATGAGCGTCATGTCGAACTTGACGCACGGCAATGTGGTGCTGGCGGAAATGACCGTTCCGCGCATGAAGCACCATTCCAACGATCAAGGCGTGCTGGTGTCCGATATTCCCATGCCGGCGGAAAGTCTGATTGTGGCTGTTTCTTCTGGCGAAGATGACGTGTCGGTTGCTAGCCCCGATACCGTGCTTTTCCCTGGTGACAAAGCGATTGTTGCGGCCGATACCGAAGTGCGCGACGCCGTGCGCGCCTGCTTTCGCTCGCTGTAGAGCGAACCGTTCTGGCTCTTCCGACACCTGCGTTTTTAGTGCATTTGTCGTTGCATTGCGCTCATCGGCGCGCTTTCATGCGAGAATACCAGAGTAAAATGCAACGCAAGACGTGTCGCTGCACTTTGTCACCGACAAGGCGATTCAAAGGAAAGGAACTGTACGGGAAATGATCGGTCGTTACACTCGTCCGGAAATGGGCGCTATCTGGGAGCTGCAAAACAAGTTCGCCATTTGGAAGGAAATCGAGGTTTTGGCTTGCGAAGCCCACGCTGAGCTGGGCGATTGCGGCATCACGAAGGAAGATGCCGCATGGATTCGCGCGCATGCTGATTTCACGGTGCCCGAGATTGACGAGGTTGAAAAAGTCACGAATCACGATGTGATTGCCTTCACCACCGTTATGGCGAAATACATTGATGCCGAGCTTCCCGAAGGTGCCGAGAAGCCTTCTCGCTGGGTTCATTACGGCATGACCTCTTCTGACCTGGGTGATACCGCGCTGAGCTACCAGATTATTCAGGCGTGCGACATCATTTTGGCAGACATCAAGCAGCTAGGCGAGACATGTAAGCGCCGCGCATTCGAGTTCGAGGACGCGCTGTGCGTGGGCCGCACCCATGGCATCCACGCCGAGCCCATGACGTTCGGCATGAAGTTTGGCTCGTGGGCGTGGGCGCTCAAGCGCGCGCAAACGCGTTTGGAGCAGGCGCGCGAAGTTGCCGCTACCGGTGCCATCTCCGGCGCGGTGGGAACGTATTCCAGCATCGATCCCTTCATTGAGCGCTACGTGTGCGAGCGCATGGGTCTGACTCCCGATCCGCTGAGCACGCAGGTTCTGGCGCGCGATCGTCACGCGCAGGTCATGACGTGCCTTGCTGTGGTTGCCTCCACGCTGGAGTCCATTGCCATGCAGGTGCGCCTGATGCAGCAATCCGACGTCATTGAGGCCGAAGAGCCGTTCACGAAGGGTCAGAAGGGCTCTTCCGCCATGCCGCACAAGCGCAACCCCATCACTGCCGAGCGCGTTTGCGGCCTTTCGCGCGTGGTGAAGGCGAATTCCCAGGTGGCGCTCGATAACGTGGCGCTGTGGTTCGAGCGCGACATCTCGCATTCCGGTGCCGAGCGCGTGGCGCTTGCCGATAGTTTCATCGCTCTTGATTACATGTTCGGCAAGATGCAGTGGATGCTTGACGGCTTGAACGTGTACCCCAAGAAGTCCGAGCAGAATCTGTGGCGCACGAAGGGCCTGATTTTCAGCTCTAAGGTTATTCTGGCGCTGGTTGACACGGGCATGACGCGCGAAGATGCGTACGTGGTGGTGCAGCGCAACGCCATGGCGGTATGGGACGACATCCAGCAAGCAGTGGACGGCCCCATGTATCGCGAGCGTCTGGAGGCCGACCCCGAGTGCCCGCTTTCCGCCGAAAAGCTCGACCAGATTTTCGATCCCTGGGCGTTCCTGACGCGCAAGGGCGAGGTGTTTGATCGCTTGAAGCAGCTGGAATTCTAGAGTCACCAAGAAAAACATGTAGGTAATGAGGCGTTGATGCAGGTCAGCGCCTCATTTCTATGGAGCAGCTGAATTCAGCCCAGATTGGTGCAGATCGGCGCGTGAGCATTTTTCTGCACGCGCCGCTAATTCGCGGTGAAGATGCGCGCGCAGCAATATTTGCTGCTGCTCGATGTGGCGTTATCGTTCACGTTGGAGAAGACTAAAATGCGTTTCCGGCTGCCGGTGGAGGCCAGGTAGTCGCCGTACGTGTCGCTGCCGCTTATCGAGTTGAGCAGGAAATACGTGTCGTTTGCAAGGTCAACGCCAACAACCGATCGCGTGGATTTGACCATTAGGTAATTTCCGCACCAGCAGGGCGGGGCGGAAGGGGTGCGTGCGAAATGGAACCACGCCGCCGCGCTGTAGTCGGCACCGCGTGCATCGGTCTTGGGAGCATACGTGCCCAGGTTCGCAATGCCGTCACCGTAACTGTAAATGCCCTCGAACGAGAACATGAATCCGGTTTCGCCGTAGCCTGCTTCAAGCGGTTTCATGGACTGGGGCAACACCATGGTTTCTTTTATTTCGTACGTGTTCGCATTGATAACGGTAAGCTGGTAGTAAACGCCGCTCGTTTGCGCGCGGGGCGTTACGGTGATCTCGTCATCTGATGCATAAACCGGCGTGCACATGCGGCCCTGCGAAGAAAGCACCACCTCATAAGCGCTGGTAGAAGCGCTGCTGCTTGCTGCTGAGCTGCTGCTGTTAGCGGCGTTGGTGCCGCTTGCGTTGGTGTTCGCACCCGATGCGTTTGCTGCCGCACTGGTGCTGCTGGTACCGCTTGCCGCACCCGTTACTGAGGCGCAGCGCAATGTGGAGGTACTGGTCTTTTTCGGTCCTTGCGCGTTGGGCAGCACTTGCCAAAACGCCTCTTTTCCGCAGATAGCCAGCGAAGGCGTCTCCCAATCATCGGTATCTTGGTCAAGCAGGCGCGGTGTGCCTAGCGAGGCATCTGCAAGCGGCGCGCCGTAGATGCGCCACACGCCTTCAAGGATGTTCACTTCAGTCCACACCACGCCTTCGGCCGAGGCGCGCACGTCGTAAATCTCAAAGCCTTCGGCGGCGCCTACCGCCTGGTTAATAATGGAGAAGTAATAACCGCTGGTCAGGCGCAAAATGCTAACGGTTGCTAGGGGCGAACCCGTTTCCGTGGGCAGAAGAAGCGCCGCCACGTCGTCGTTTGTTGCCCACATGAGCGTGCCGTAAGGCAGCTCGATTTCGGCGGACAGGTTCATTTTGCCGCCGTTTTCGACTTCGGTTAAATCCGTTGATTCCGTTACGGCGCTTTTGGGAACGGTCAGCACAGTGACGGCATTTTCCTCCGCTTTCGCGGACGTGTACGCCTTCGCGCCTGCTCCAGCAGCCGCCAACACGCCTACGCCCGCTGCGCCATACAGGAAGTGACGGCGCGTGAGCAAAATATCGCCGTTCGATGCGGGAATGGTGACAACGCCCTTGTCAAGGAAGGAATTACCCTGCATGCGCGAGGTAGGCTGGGTGCGCTTGCCGCCGCGCTTGTTGTTGCTGCGATGCCCGCCGCGATTGTTACGTCCTGAACCGCCGCCCAAGCCGGTACTGCCAAGGTCGCCCGTGTAGCGTGCGCGATGCTTTCCGCTGCCGGTACCAGTACCTGTGCCCGAAGAGCCGTATCCCGCTACATTGTTGATCTGGGACGATGACGAAAAGCCGCTTGAAGCATGCTTATGCCGTGCGCTCGATGCGCCGCGACCGCTTCCGTAACCCCCGCCGTAACCGCTGCTGTAGCCGCTGCGCTTCGAAGAGAATGACCCACTCTGTTGATTTCGTTTGATCGCCATACGTTTATTGTGTCATTTCCTTTTCACTTTGCGGCGCGGTGTCGCGTGATTGTTACAATAAATCCCAAAGAAATAAAGGCTTCTTGCGCGCTTGCTTCAAAATGCGCGAAAGTCCATTATAAAGGGGTGGCGGGCCCATGACGGCGAAAGTTCCCCCTGTGCATGGATTTTCCAAAGGAGCCCCGTAACATATGAAACAGGAGGTAATCATGAGCAATGAAACCCGTCGTATTCTCTTGGTGGAGGATAACGATGACATTCGCGAGGCGGTTGCCGCGTACCTGGAACGCGATTATTGGGTGACCTCGGTAAGCGATGGCCGCGATGCGCTGAACGAATTCCATGCGCATCATTTCGATTTGATCATTTTGGATCTGATGTTGCCCGAGGTTTCGGGCGAAGAAGTGTGCCGCGTGGTGCGCGACACGTCCGATGTGCCTATTATCATGCTCACGGCAAAAGGCAGCATCGAGGACCGCATTATCGGTCTTGAGCTGGGCGCCGACGACTATCTGGTGAAGCCGTTCAGTCCGCGCGAGCTGGTGGCACGTACCCGCGCGCTGTTCCGCCGCGCGCATTCCGAGTCCGAGCCGCAGCGCGAGGTGCTGGAGTTCGGCGAGCTCACCATTGACGTTTCCGGCCACAAAGTGCTGGTCAACGGTGAGGAAATCATCTTGACCGCCAGCGAATTCAAGCTGCTCACCACGCTTTCTCGCTACCCGGGTCGTGTGTACTCGCGCATGGAGCTGGTGGAGAAGGTTTTGGGCTACGACTTTGAAGGCTACGAGCGCACCATTGACTCGCACGTGAAGAACCTGCGCGCGAAGATCGGCGACAACCCGCGCGACCCGAAGTGGTTGCATACGGTGCACGGCGTGGGGTATCGTTTTGAGGACCCGACGAAAGTGTCAACCGAAAACGCGTAAACGCGAAGAAACGCATGCATGGCGGCGGACCGGACGGACCTGCGGGTTTGCCTGGGCCGCCGCTTGCTGTAGAAGGCGGCAGTAGAAGCTAGGGGCGGGTGCCGGTGATGCGGAGGCATTGTTGGCCCCGATGGCGATAAGGCGGCAGTAAAGGCGGCGCTGTGTCGCTGACTTGCTTGAGGCGCAACGCGGCGAGCAAGGACCGATTCAGAACAACGGATTGATACCATGAATTACAAAGACGAACAGCGCGCGGCTGACAAGCGCGTTCTTGATGCCACGTGTGAAAGTGAAGCGCTTGCAGCTCAGGCGGCCGTAGAGGCGGCGGCTCAGGCTGCTGCGGCGGCCGAAGCGAATCTGGGATGGGGCAATAGCGCCTCGGCGCCCGTTGTTGCAGAGCGCATCAACGTGGGACGCATTCGCGTGGGAAGCGAAGGCGAAGACGCCTTGCAAGAGGCGGCTGCTTTGGCAAGTGCGTGCTCGCTTCCGAATTCGAGCGGCGTGGTGTCGTCATCTGCGCCTTTAGGTGCCGGAGGAGCCAGCGTGCCCACGGGTGCGCGTGCTGCTGCCGCCGCTGCAGCTGCCGGTGCCGCAAGTGGCGCAACGGATGCGGATGCGGGTGTGGCTGCGGGTGCTGGCGGCGCAGGTGCCGCCTCGGCGCAGACAGGCGCGGCAGAAGGTGCTGCCGGCACGGAAGCCGCGGGTGCTGCGGGGGGCGGTGGGGCAAAGTTCCTCACCGAAGAGCTTCCCGATGACGAATCTGCAGGTAAAGATGGCAAAAAGAAGAAGCGGCGCGAGAGTTTCCGTTGGAGCGATCTTACCTATATGACGCGCGTCACCATGAGCTTTGCTGCCATCGCCGCTATGACGCTTCTTGTTGCGGTGGGTGTTCTGTCTGTGGTGTGGGGAGACCACTTCAACTCCTACGCACGCGAGAACGCGCGCGCAACGGCAGATGCGGCGGCGGCACGTATTGCCCAGGCGTACGTGGACGAAGGCTACAAGTGGACGCCGCAAGTGACGGTGGCCGCTTCCTACGTTTCGGCCACGTATCCGGGCGTGGGCGTGGTGGTGACCGACCACGAAGGCACAGTGCGCTACGATTCGTCGTTGGGCGCCGATGTTTCCTCTGATCTGGACATGAACTTGTCGCTGGTGCCCGAGTCGTCGTCGCTTGCTGCGGTTTCCTACATTACGGTGGACGGCTCGTTCATTGGTTCCGTACGCATTTGGTCATTCGGTTCCGACTCTTTCCTGCGCAAGGCCGACGAAACGTTCCGCGATAATTCCTATCAAGCCATGGCTCTGGCAACCGTTATCGCCATTGCGTTGGCAACCGTTATCGGCTACATGTTCGCACGCAATCTGGTGTCGCCCATCAACGCCATTTCGCGCACGGCAAAAGCTATCAAAGAGGGTGACTTGTCAGCTCGAACAGGGCTTTCCGGCGAAGACGAAATCGCACGTTTGGGCAGGACGTTTGACGCCATGGCCCAGGCAGTGGAAGACGATCGCGAGCTGGAGCATCGCCTGACAACCGACGTTGCACATGAGCTGCGCACGCCGCTTATGGCAATTCAGGCTACCGTCGAGGCCATGATCGATGGTGTGTATAAACCTACCGAAGATCGCTTGAATCAGGTAAACTCCGAGGTCAAACGCTTGAGCCGCTTGGTTGACGCGCTGCTGCGCCTTTCGCGCTTGGAGAATCGCGCGAATCCCATGAAAGAGGAAGTCATTGACGTGGGCGACTTGATTTCCGGCTTGGTGAAAACGCACGAGGCATTCGTGAACGATTCCGGCTTAACGCTCAAGTACGAGATGCAGAAAAACGTGATCATTAAGGGCGATGCCGACATGATTCGTCAGGCCACGGCGAACCTCATTTCCAACGCGGTGCGCTACACGCCTGAAGGCGGCACCGTTACGGTGCGCGTGCGTCACGGCGAGATCATGGCCGACATTGTGGTGGAAGATACCGGCATTGGCCTTTCGCCGGAAGAGGCGCGCATGGTGTTCTCGCGCTTCTGGCGTGCCGACGCCGGCCGCAATCGCGATACGGGTGGTTTGGGCGTTGGTCTTGCCGTGGTGAAAGAGATTGTGGATCGGCATCATGGTTGGGTGCAGGTAGAGGGGAAGAAGGGCGAAGGTGCGCGCTTCACCATCCGCATCCCCTTGTATGACCCCAGCCAGGATGAACCCAAAGGCAAGCAGCGCGGCATTGGCCCGAAAGGCAAAGCCCGCACCAAGAAATAGCGCGGCAGGGCGCGGCGGGCTAGCGAAGGGTGCGGCGGCGCGTTGGCGCAGGTCGCGGCGGCAAAAGGGCGTTCGCCTCACGACTCCGCTTGGATAATGCTTCTTCGGGCTTGCGGCTCGCTCAACTTATCCAAAGCGTCGCAGTTCGGCTCGTCCCTCCGCCGCCGCGCCC
>CAKTVK010000102.1 GCA_934623455.1 uncultured Eggerthellaceae bacterium
TGGCCGATCGCGAGCGCAAAGTTATCAGCCTGCGTTTCGGTCTGGAAGACGGTCATCCGCATACGCTTGAAGAAGTAGGACGCGAGTTTGGTGTTACGCGTGAGCGTATTCGCCAGATTGAAAGCAAGACGCTCGCGAAGCTTCGCCATCCGTCTCGTTCGAGTTCGCTCAAGGGCTTTTTGGAGGAATAATCGGTGGAAGAAAGCATTGCGCTTGATACCCCGCAGTTTACGATTGGCGTCCCTTCCTTGGATGGGGGCGCCAATCTCTCTATTGCGGTGCATGAAAAGAATAGCGATCAATTTGCCGCGCGTTTGCGCAAGATGTTCAAGCTGCGCCGGAAATGGGCGAAAAAGGCGGGCGTGAACTGCTATCGCGTTTACGATGCCGATTTGCCCGATTACGCTGCCGCAATCGATATCTATGAGTGCACGGATGCGCTTGATGATCCCACGCGTGATTTTGCAGAGCCAGGCGAGCGATTCCTCTACATTGCGGAATACCAGGCGCCTTCCTCGATTGATCAGCAGCGTGCGGCGCGCCGGCTTGCCGATATTCTGGCCATTGCTCCTGTGGTATGCGATGTGCTGCCCGAAGACGTTTTCTGCAAGCAGCGTAAGCGCGAGAAGGGTGGTGCGCAGTATTCCGAGAACTACGATTCGTTCACGTTTTGCACGCGCGAAGCTGGTATGCGCCTTGAAATTGATTTAGGCGCTTACCTTGATACGGGTCTGTTTCTGGATCATCGCGACACGCGCTTCATGGTGCGTGAAATGTGCGCGGGCAAACGGTTTTTGAACTTATTTGCGTATACGGGCTCGTGTACGGTGCAAGCAGCTGCGGGTGGCGCGGCCTCTACAACAACGGTAGACCTTTCTCAGACGTATTTAGACTGGGCGCGCCGGAATATGGCGCTGAATGGCTTTACGGGCTCGCAGCACGCCTTTGAGCGCTCCGATACGCTTTCGTGGCTACGCAATGCGCAACAAAAGAAGCTCGTTTTCGATGTGGCGTTTGTTGATCCGCCAACATTTTCCAATTCCAAGGCAATGAAAGGAACGTGGGACGTGCAGCGCGACCACGTGGAGCTGCTGCATTTAGTGTCTGACGTGTTGGCGCCCGATGGCACGATTGTGTTTTCGTGCAATTTACGCAACTTCAAAATCAACGAGCAAGCGCTTTCCGATTTGGGTTTGAGCGTAGAGGATATTTCGGCGCGCACGATCCCTGTCGACTTCGAGCGCAATGCGAAGATTCATAAATGCTACCTTATCCGGAAAGTGTGAGTTACAGCGCAGGGAAGGCGCTTGCAACTATCGTTCCCCTGCAAGTCGGAATCGGCGATTTCTGCAGTGTGGGGAAGGCTCGTTTAAGGGTCGTTCGATTAGTTCGAAAAAAATTGAAATTACCCCTTGCGCTGAATTTTGTTTCCTGTATAATAACCACTTGCGCGATACGAAAGCGCGGTTGATTCCTCGGTAGCTCAATTGGCAGAGCATCCGGCTGTTAACCGGAGGGTTGTAGGTTCGAGTCCTACCCGAGGAGCCATTTTAAATGTGAAAGCCGTTCCCCTGAACGGCTTTTTTCATAAGATGCTTCTTTTTGGGCCCGTAGCTCAACGGTGGAGCAGGGGACTCATAATCCTTTGGTTGTCGGTTCGAATCCGGCCGGGCCCACCACCGATAACCTCCACCTTAAACACTTCAATCTGCAATTGTCATCCTGTCACGCAAAAAGTGGAGCTTTTTGCGTATGTGAATGACGGGTCATGCTTTATCCAGCTGCGGTTGGTGCTAGCTGGCACCACGCCCGTCTGAACAAATCCCTTCGTTGTATTCAAGACGTTCATCTGAGTCTTTTCATGCACAAGGTGGATTACAATTGCTCTGCAAAGTATTTACGAGAAAGAAGCATTCATGACCCTAGCAGAGCAAAAGCGTGCCGCCAAGCAATTTGTGGCCAGGTGGAAATCTCTTCCCTGTGTGGAGGAAGAACATTCGCGTTCGTTTTGGATAGAGCTTTTGCAAGATGTGATCGGGGTGCCCAATGCTACGCGCATGCTGGAATTCGAGCGCAAGGTGAAGGGTCGAAAGATCGACGTGTTCTACGAGGACATGGGCATCTTAATCGAGCAAAAAGGTCGCGGCATCTCGCTTGACAAGGCATCCGAACGGAGTAAGAAAGCGGGAGAAGAGACGCCGTATCAGCAGGCGTGCTGGTATGCTGCCAATCTGCCGTATTCGCTTCGTCCGCGTTGGATTATCACCTGTAACTTCGATGAGTTTCGCGTTTACGACCAGGAAGCTGGAGATGATTCTTTTATATCGTTTACCTTAGATGAATTGCCTAATCAAGTGCACTTGCTATCGTTCTTTACTGACAAGCGCAATTCTCGCCTGGTGAAGGAGAAGGAGCTTTCCGTGAAGGCGGGCGAGCTGGTAGGCAAGCTCTACGCGCAGCTCTGCCAGCAATACCGCAACATTGAAACCGATGCGCACGAGCAGCGCAGCTTGAATGTGCTTATTGTGCGTCTGGTGTTCTTGCTGTATGCAGAAGACTCCGGCTTGCTGCACGAGAAGGACGCGCTGCTGAATTACCTGAGACGATTTTCTGCTGACCAAATGCGCCAGGCGGTCATCGATTTGTTTGCTGTACTGGATACCCCCAATGACAAGCGTGACCCCTATTTGCCCGACTACTTATTGGCCTTTTCCTATGTGAACGGTGGGTTGTTCAGCAGCGATGACATTGCAATCCCGCAGTTTACCGATCAAATTCGACTTGATCTGCTGCTGGAGGCGTCGCAGAGTTTTGACTGGTCGGGTATCAGTCCTACCATCTTTGGTGCGGCTTTTGAGAGCACGCTGAACCCTGAGACCCGGCGCTCGGGCGGCATGCATTACACCTCCATAGAGAACATCCACAAGGTAATAGACCCGCTGTTCTTGGACGACTTGAAGGCGGAGCTTGCCGCGATAGAGGGTGAGAAGGTTGCACGAAACCGTACATTGAAACTGCGCGCATTCCAGCAGAAACTGGCATCCATTAACGTCTTCGACCCGGCCTGCGGCAGTGGCAACTTCCTCACCGAGAGCTACCTTTCCCTGCGAAAGCTTGAGAACCGCGTTCTGGAAAACTTGCAGGGTGACCAGATGGGCATGGGCTTCGATAAGGAGTCGAGTCCCATCCAGGTGTCTATCGGCCAGTTTTACGGCATAGAGATAAACGACTTTGCGGTAAGTGTTGCCAAGACGGCGCTTTGGATTGCCGAGGAGCAGATGATGGAGGCTACGCAAGAGATTCTGTCGCAGCCTTTCGACTTCCTGCCGCTGAAGAGCAACGGCAACATCCACGAGGGCAACGCTCTTCGTATGGACTGGAACGACGTGTTGCCTGCGGAAAAGTGCACCTACCTTTGCGGTAACCCGCCGTTTCTGGGTGCGCGCAATCAAACCAAGGAGCAGAAGGCCGAGCTCATGGACGTGTTCGGCGGCGCGAAGAACAGCGGCAACGTGGACTACGTTGCGGGCTGGTATATGAAAGCTGCGGAGTATATGGGTGATTACCCGATGCGTTGCGCCTTCGTTTCCACTAACAGCATTTGTCAGGGCGAGCAGATGGCCAATGTTTGGAGGTCATTGTGGGATTTGGGTATTCGCATCGACTTTGCGCATGATACATTCCGATGGGTTAATGAGGCGAATGGCCAGGCGCATGTGTTCGTAATCATCGTGGGATTCTCGAAATCGGGTGGGCGTAAGCGGCTGTTTCACCATGCGGGACCCGATGCGCCTGCGATGGAACTGCGTCCGAGCAACATTAATGCCTACCTATCTGATGCTCCCGATGCGTTTGTGCAAAACCTCAGCAAATCGCTGTGCAACGTGCCGAAAATCGGCATAGGGTCGCAGCCCATCGATGACGGAAACTATCTCTTCAAGCCCGATGAACTCGAAGCGTTTCTGAAAGAAGAGCCTGGCGCCGCCGAATTCGTTCACCCTTGGCTTGGCTCCGAGGAGTTCATCAAAGGCAAAAAGCGGTTTGCGCTTTGGTTGGGCGAGGCAACTCCTGCGCAACTTGATTCTTTGCCGAAATGTCATGAACGTATTGCGGCTGTTCGCGAATATCGCCTGGCTTCGAAGCGGGCTCAAACCAGAAAGGCTGCAGACTCTCCAGAGCATTTTGGCACGGAGATAATCGCTAAAAGCCCATCCGTCCTAGTACCCGAGGTGTCTTCTGAGCGGCGCCGCTATATCCCAATGGGCTTCGTTGAGCCGCCTACACTTTGTAGTAATCTGGTGAAACTTATCCCCGATGCCACCCTGTACCACTTTGGCGTGCTGCATTCGCAGATGCACAATGCATGGATGCGTACGGTGTGCGGTCGTTTAAAGAGTGATTATCGCTATTCGGGCGGCGTGGTGTACAACACGTTTCCCTGGCCGGGCGCAACGTGTGAAAGCCTCGCGACGCCCGTTGAGCGACTGGTCGCACCTGGGGTTCGTAAACGCGTTGAGGAATGTGCCCAAGGTGTGCTTGATGCGCGCGATGCGCACTCAGGCGCAACGCTGGCCAATCTGTACGACCCCGACAAGATGCCATACGATTTGCTAGCCGCCCACAAGGCGCTTGATGCTGCGGTGGAGGCCGCCTACGGTGTGGACTTCAGCGGCGACGAGGAAAGAATTGTGGCGCACCTGTTCAAACTTTACGCTCAAATTACAGAACATGTTAAAAAGTGACGGGGACTTTTTAACGTATGCATCTGATGTGCATCAGATGCGGCTATGTTAAAAAAGCGGCAGGCACTTTTTTCGCGCGCAAACGTTCCGCCGTCTGCGCCGTCCACAGCCTGCATTTTCATTTTTCCATGGTTTCTTTCGTACGCCGTCGCCGAATAAAAAGCGGTGTGTCAGTATGTATCGGTTATGTTGTGGCAGAAATCGGCTATGCTGTGCTGTTGAGATATCTTTTGGAATCAGAGAGGAAGCTTCATGGGTGGCTTTTTTGGGGCAACATCGCATCGCGATGTAAGTTTGGATGTGTTTTTCGGCGTAGACTACCACTCTCATTTGGGAACGAAGCGGGCTGGCATGTGCAGCTGCCGTGCGGATGGCGGTTTTGAGCGCGAGATTCACTCCATTGCAAACACGCCGTTCCGTACGAAGTTCGAAAACGACCTGGGTAACTTTGCGGGTCCGGCTTGCATCGGTTGCATTTCCGATAAAGATCCTCAGCCGCTTATTGTTCGCTCCCACCTGGGGCTTTTTGCGCTGGCGTTCACGGGCATCATCAACAACAAACGCGCTTTGACCGATGCGTACCTTGATGACAAGCATCATCAGTTCACCGCCATGAGCGATGGCGGCGTGAACGACGTGGAGCTTATTGCCGCGCTCATCAACCAGAAAGACACCATGCTCGAGGGCATCATCAATGCGCAAAACGCTGTTGAGGGCACGGTCACGCTCATGATTATGCAAGAAGACGGCTCCATTCTGTGCGCGCGCGACATCATGGGCCGCCTTCCCATTCTTCTGGGCAAAGACCCCGATGGGTATGCGATTTCCTTCGAGTCCTTCGCGTATCAGAAGCTTGGTTACCAGGACGAATATGAGCTTGGTCCAGGCGAAGTGGTCAAAGTGACTGCCGATGGCTACGAAACGCTCAAAGAACCCGGCACTGACATGAAGATTTGCGCGTTTTTGTGGAGCTACTACGGGTATCCGAACTCTACGTATGAAGGCGTGAACGTCGAAGTCATGCGCTATCGCAACGGCGCCATTATGTCGCGCGACGAAGAAGCCGCTGGCGTGCGCCCCGAAGTCGATTACGTTGCCGGTATTCCCGACTCGGGCCTGCCGCATGCTATTGGCTATGCGCAGGATTCGGGCATGCCGTTTGCGCGTCCGTTCGTGAAATACACGCCCACGTGGCCTCGTTCCTTCATGCCGGGAAATCAAGCGCTGCGCAACAAGGTTGCCCACATGAAGCAAGTTCCTGTGCATGACCTGATCAAGGATAAAAAACTTCTGTTCGTGGATGACTCCATTGTGCGTGGTACCCAGCTGCGCGAGACCGTGGAGTTCCTGTACGAGAACGGTGCGAAGGAAGTGCACATGCGCTCTGCGTGCCCGCCCATCATGTACGGTTGCAAGTACCTGAGCTTCTCCACAAATAAGTCCGACATGGACCTTATCGCGCGACGCAAAGTGCAAGAGCTTGAAGGCGACGAGGGCCAGAAGCACTTGGATGAGTACTCCGATGCTTCCACCGAGCGCGGCAAGTGCCTTTTGAAGTCCATTTGCGAAGAGATGAAGTTCGATTCGTTGCGTTATCAGTCGCTTGAAGGTCTGCTTGAAGCTATTGGCCTGCCGCCCGAGAAGGTGTGCACGTACTGCTGGAGCGGCAAAGAGTAGCGCGCAAGCGTTGTTGATATAAGGAGTTTTCGTTCATGCTCAAAAAATGGGAGGACCTTCCCGCCGAAATGCGCTGTCCCGCGGTTCGGGAATATTACGACATACTTGCGAAGAGACGTGGGGGTATTTTCGCAAAACGCCTGTTCGACATTGTGGTGGGACTTGTGGTGTTCCTGATTCTGTGCATTCCGATGCTTATTATCGCCATTATGATCAAGCTTGATTCCGAAGGCCCCGTTTTCTACCGGCAAGAACGCGTGACTACGAACGGGAAGCATTTTCGCATCCACAAGTTCCGTACCATGGTGGCGAACGCCGATAAGATTGGCACGGCGGTTACCGTGGGCGGCGACGCGCGCATCACGAAAGTGGGAGCGAAGCTGCGCGACCATCGTCTTGATGAATTTCCCCAGGTCTTTGACGTGTTATCGGGCAATATGAGCTTTGTGGGCACACGTCCGGAAGCTGTGAAGTACGTTGAGAAATACACCGACGAGATGAAGGCAACGCTGCTTCTTCCTGCGGGTATTACTTCTGAAGCGTCGATTCGTTACAAGGATGAGGCGCAGCTTTTAGATGCGGCGGCCGATGTTGACGACGTGTATATGAATGAAGTGCTGCCTGAGAAAATGAAGTACAACTTGGAGAGCATTCGTAATTTCAGCTTTTGGGGAGATATCGCTACGATGTTTCGCACGGTTGCCGCAGTTGCGGGCAAAGAGTATCAATAAGAGTTTTATCAGCGGTTTTGCTTTTCACGGTGCGCTTTTGCGCCAACGGGAAGCGCGAGTTGCAGCATAAAGGATGGGCAGGCGATCAAGCAATGGAGAATGAAACACGCAACGCGTTGAGCGTGGGTGCCGCAAAAGGGGCGGGGTGCCATTCCGCCTATGAAGGTG
>CAKTVK010000103.1 GCA_934623455.1 uncultured Eggerthellaceae bacterium
TGCTGCGCCCGGGCCGTTTCGACCGCCAGATTGTGGTGGACGCGCCCGATGTAAAGGGCCGCAAGCGCATTTTGGAGGTGCACGCCAAGAACAAGCCGCTGGGTTCGGACGTGAACTTGGAGCGCGTGGCATCGCTGACGCCGGGCTTTACGGGTGCCGATCTTGCGAACCTCATGAATGAAAGCGCGCTGTTGGCGGCTCGTCGCAACAAGAAGATTATCACGCAGGCCGAGGTCTCCGAGTCCATGGAGCGCGTTATGGCTGGTCCTGAGCGCAAGGGTTTCGTTATGGACGAGCATACGAAGAAAACCATCGCGTATCACGAGAGCGGTCATGCGTTGGTTGGTCACCTGCTTGAGCACGCGGATCCCGTCCACAAGATTTCGATTATCTCGCGTGGTCGTGCGTTGGGCTACACTCTGTCCATTCCGCAGGAAGATAAGGTGCTGAACACGCTGGGCGAGATGCTTGACCAGCTGGCGGTGTTCATGGGCGGCCGCGTTGCGGAAGAGATTTTCTGCGACGACATTACCACGGGCGCCAGCAACGACCTGGAGCGCGCTACCAAGATTGCGCGTTCGATTGTGACGCAATACGGCATGAGTGCCCAGCTGGGAACGCAGGTGTTTGGCCAGCCGAACCACGAAGTGTTCTTGGGTCGTGATTACGGTAACACGCAGGATTACTCCGATGAGACAGCGCGCCGCATTGATGCGGAAGTAGCGCGCCTGATGAAGGAAGCCCACGACCGTGCTCACGAGGTGCTTGTTGCCAACGAGCAGCAAATGCACACCATGGCGGCGGTGCTGCTTGAGCGCGAGACGGTGGAAGGCGAGGCGTGCGACGCCCTGCTGAACAACACGTGGGACGATTATTTGGTGCACGAGGTTGACCTGATTGCCCAGCGTGAGAAGGAAGAAGCCGAAGCACGCACGCACGACGATGAGATTTTGGAGCGCATGCATGCTCAGCAGCAGGCCGAGGCCGCGCAGCACGAGCACGATGGCAAGGGCGGTTCTGGTCCGCATCTTCCCGAGCCGTTCTTTGGGCATGTTGATCCGTTCAAGCTGGAACGTCCGCAGGAGCAGGAAGTTTCCCAGGAAACGCTGCCGCGCGTAGATCAGCAGAGTTCTGCGCCGCAGACGCAAGGCGCTCATGCGGCGGATGCTGGCGCTGCTGGTGTTGTAGGTGCAGCTGGCGCTGCGCACGAGAAGCCGCAGGAATGCCGCGACCCGTATCAGTGCGCGCCCCAAGTTCAGGGCGAGCCTGCTGTTTCGGGTGAAGCCGCTGGTGCTTCCGCGAATGCGCCCGCAGGTGCCCAGAGCGGCGCGACAGACGCTTCGCATGCAGCTGAAAAACCTGAGTCCGAACAGGAAAAATAAGAAAGGAAACCTTCTTCATGCAGTGGAAATGCGGTTCCTATTCCTTTGATACCAAAATGCCCATTATTATGGGCATCTTGAACCTTACGCCCGATTCTTTCTCGGACGGTGGCTTGTATAACGAGACACAAGTGGCGCTTGCTCATGCGCGCGAAATGATCGAGCAAGGCGCCCACATGGTTGATGTGGGCGGCGAGTCCACGCGTCCGGGTTCTGCTCCTGTGACCGAAGAAGAAGAGCTCGTGCGCGTTATCGATGTGGTGCGCACGTTGTCTGAACAGGGGATTTGTGTGAGCATCGACACGCGCCATGCATCGGTTGCGCAGGCGTGCGTTGAAGCGGGCGCAAGCATTATCAACGACATTTCGGGTTTTCGCGACCCCGCCATGATTCAGGTTGCTGCAAACTGCGACGCAGGTTTGGTTGTCATGCACATGAAGGGTGACGAACCAGCGACTATGCAGCAATGCGCAGTGTACGACGACGTTGTTGCGGAAGTGCGCGATTACCTGCGCGATCAAGCGCGCATGCTTGAAGAAGCCGGTGTTGACCACGACCGCATTTGCGTTGATCCGGGTCCTGGCTTTGGCAAGACCGCCCAGCAAACGCTTGACCTGGTGCGTAATTTCCAGGAGTTCGTTCACTTGGGATACCCTGTGATGGCAGCTGTTTCGCGCAAGAGCTACATTGGCGCGAAGTACCAGATTGAAGAAGCATCTCAGCGCGATATTGCCAGCGCCGCCGAAGCGCTTTTGGCTTGTGAGCAGGGCGCGCATGTCTTCCGCGTCCATAATGTGGGCGTTCACGTGGAGGCGTTGAAGGATTTGCGTCCGTATGCGCTGATTGCGCTGGGTTGCAATGTGGCGCTTGTCGCCGAGCCCGGCGAAGAGCGTGAAGCAAAGATTGCCCAGCTCAACATGACAATTGGTGATTTATGTGCGCTTCCCGACACCCAGATTATCGATGTCTCCAGCTTCTACGAGAGCGAGCCGGCGTACTACGAGGACCAGGATGTTTTCGTGAACGCCGTGGTGCTGCTGCGTACGGGCATTCCGCCCAAGGAGCTGCTGGATTATCTGCACGTTATTGAGAACAAGCTGGGACGCGTGCGCACGATTGCGAATGGCCCTCGTACGTGTGATCTGGACATTCTTGATTATCAGATGTATGTGTGCGATACCGATGTCTTGACGCTGCCGCATCCGCGCATTGCCGAGCGCGATTTTGTGGTGAAGCCTCTTCTGGAGATTTTGCCCGGTCATATTCTGGCCGATGGCTCTGCGGTAGATTTCGTGCCCGAAGAGCAGCGCATTGGTCGTTCGTTCAAGCTGTAGGGCTTGGTCTCTCGTGGCGCGCGAAAGGTAGAAGGCGCAGCATGGAATTCTATCGTGAGATAAGCTCGACGAACGATGTGGTAAAAGCCGCTCTGAAACAAGGCTGCGAACAGGGATTTTGTGCTGCATCGCTGAAACAGACGGCGGGATACGGTCGTCAGGGACGCTCGTGGTCAAGCCCTTTGGGCGGCTTGTATTTCTCGGTGGCGCTTCGTCCGCAAGCTGATTTGGAGAAGGTTCCCACGCTTGCGCTTCTGGCAGCTTTGGCCATTCGCCAGGGCATTGTCCAGCTTGACCTGGTGCGTTGCGGTGATGATCTGCTTATCAAGTGGCCAAACGACGTGGTTTTAGCGCAACCCGATGGAACGTTTCGCAAGGTGTGCGGCATTTCGTGCGAATACTGCGAAGGCGGCGTGTGTGTGGGAATGGGCATTAACGTTTTGCGCCGTGCCGGCGTTCAAACGGACGGGCGCTATCTTCCTGGTTACCTGAGCGATGTTGCGGGAGTGCGTTTCTCCGAGCTTGCGGGTTTCGATGAAACAGGTGCGTTGAAAGAATCGGGCGCGCAGCTGATTGCTCAAACCATCGTTGATATTTTGGTTGGTTTTATGCCGCAGTGGCAAGCGGAAGGTTTCGCACCGTTCGCGGATAAATATAACAGCTGCTCCTATCTTTTCCGAAAGCGCGTTGCCGTGGCGAATATTATGGGCGATGTGCAAACGGAAGGTATCGTTTGTGGCATTGATGCTTTAGGACGTCTTCTTGTTGAAACGCACCAAGGCGAAATCGTACCAGTAATTGCGGGGGAGGCCCATCTTGTCTGAGAAAGTCAAAAACACATCGCGCGCTCAAAGCATCGTGCGCATTGCATTAACCATTGCCATCATGGCGGTTTCTGCGTGGATCTCTATTCCCATTGGTCCGGTGCCGTTCACACTGCAATGCTTTGCCGTTGCGTTTGCGATTTGCGTTCTTCCCGCGAAGGAATGCCTGGCTTCCGTTGGCGGGTATCTGGTTTTGGGTGCATTCGGCGTCCCCGTTTTTTCGAGCATGCGCGGCGGCATTTCCATTCTTGCTGGCGTGACAGGCGGTTTCTTGTGGGGCTACTTCATTGGCGCGCTTGCGGGTCTGGCTATTTTGGCGGCTTTCAAGAAAATGGGGAAGGACCGCACGTTCGTTGCATGCCTGTGCGCGTGCGTTGCGTACTTGCTGTGCACGTACTTCTGCGGAACCGTTCAGTTCATGGGCGTTGCGGGCGCTTCTGTTCAGGCGGCGCTGGCGGCGTGCGTGATTCCGTTTGTTCCGGTTGACATTGCGAAGCTGGTTGCGGCCTCTTTAGTGGCGCGTGCTGTTGATCGCGCGGTGGGCATCAATCGCATTCAAAGCGTGCCGCAGAAATAATCAGCGGGCGGAAAATGATATTAGGGAGCCGAGCTCTGGTGGAGCTTGGCTCCTTTTTTGTTGTTGGAGGCTCGTGAACCTACCCAGCGCGTGTAGCGCATCGGGCGATAAACCACCCGCTATGCGGAGTGTGCTATCTTGGCAGGCTCTTCTCGTCGAGCAGGAAATCGAGAACGGACATGGTTAGGATTCCCTTGTCGTCATAGGTCGGCTTCACCACATCACGCACAAGCACGATCTTGCTGAAGCTATCGGGCACCTCGCGAAGTGGTGCCTTCTCTTGGCGCTCCTTTTCCTCGTCCGGCAGGTGCAGCGCCGACTGTATGTAGTAGCGCCGTGAGCCCAGGTTCGCCACGAAGTCCACCTCGAGCTGCTTGCGCACGACCCTGCCGTCGATGCGCGCGGCCTTCTCGACGGAGCCGACGTCGACCGAAAAGCCCCTTGAGCGCAGCTCGTTGTACACGATGTTCTCCATGATATGGGTCTGCTCGACCTGCCTGAAGCCAAGCCTGGCGTTGCGCAGACCGACGTCCTCGAAGTAGTACTTCTTGGGGCTGCCGATGTACTTGCGCCCCTTGACGTCGTACCGGCGGGCCTCTTCGATGAGGAAAGACTCCTCAAGATAGCCGATGTAGGTCGAGATGGTGTTCGCGGTGATCTTCGAGCCCAGAACGCTTTTGAAGGTCGCCTCGATCTTGGGAGGGTTGGTGAGCGAGCCGATGGATGAGGCTAAAACGTCCACCAGGTCCTCGAGTTCTTGGGTCTTTGCCACCTTGTTTCTGGCCACCACGTCCTTCAGGTAGGTCTCGGAGAACAGCCGTTCCAAATAGCGGGACTTCTGCTCGTCGGTGCGCATGCCCAAAAGAAGCGGCATGCCACCGAAGACGACGTACTCGGCCCATCCCTGGTACCTATCCCCTTCGAATCCCTGCATGAACTCGGAGAAGGAGAGCGGGCGTACGCGGACCTCGTCGCCCCTTCCGCGAAACTGCGTCATGACATCGGTGGACAGCAGCTTGGAGTTGCTGCCCGTCACGTAGACGTCGACGTTTCGCATGCGCAGCAGGCCGTTGAGCACGCCGTAAAGGCGGGGCGGCTCGTCTTTACGTAGCTCATTGTCGGAGATTGCGTACTGCACCTCGTCGAGCATGACGTAGTACTGCGATGCCTTGTCGGTGATCCTTGACCGCAGGTAGGCGTCGAGCGCGCCCGGGTCCCGCAGGGCTCTGTTCGCCTCCTCGTCCAGCGCGACCTCGATGATATGGTCGTCGTCGATGCCGAGCTCGCCTCGGAGGTAGCCGCCGAAAAGCTCGAACAGCAGGTACGTCTTGCCGCAGCGCCTGATTCCCGTGATCACCTTGATCATGCCGTTGTGCATCCTGTCTACCAGGCTGTCAAGGTATCTGTCCCTGCGCACTTCCATGTCCGCCTCCTTTTGATTTTCATTTAGTGATTATGTCACATGTTGCATTTTCACTCAATGAAAATCTTAGAGCAGCGTGGACAGGAAAGCGTCTTCGTCGCGGTAGATCACTCTGGGTCGTATGGGGTTCGGAAGTAGTCGAGCATCGCCTTGAACCGGTCCTGCGCGGCCAGGCAGGTATCCGTAAGGAACCCCTGCTCGTAATCCCATTCCGAGAGCCCCCGGTAGTAGAAGGCCTTCATGTCGTCGGCGATGACGAACGGGACCACGCGGCTGGCGAGGCATTCCTTGAACATGACGAGCCTGCCCACACGGCCGTTGCCGTCCTGGAAGGGGTGAATGCGCTCGAAGGCCACGTGGAAGCCCAGGATGTCGGAAAAGGAGTGCTTTTTGCGGGGATCGTACTCCTTCAAAAGGGCGCTTACCTCCCGGTCGACGTCTTCGGGCGGCGTTGTCCTGCGGCCTGCCACCTCGTTAGGTAGGCGCTTGTAGCCGCCGACAGCGAACCAGTCCTTGGCCGAGTCGGTCGTGCCCGCCTTCAAGATGCGGTGCAGTTCCTTTACCATTCCCTCGGACAGGGGCTGTTGCGCATGGTCGATGACGTAGTCGACGGCGCGGAAGTGGTTCTGGGTCTCCAGGATATCGTCTATCCGGACGGGCCCGTCGCCAGCGCCGATCGTAGCCGTCTCGAAGATGAGCCTGGTCTGGTCGAGCGACAGCCTGCTTCCCTCGATGCGGTTGGAGTTGTAGGCGAGCTCGACCTGGATCTTGTGGTATATGCCGCCCTTGGTCCCGGATGCCTTCTCCTCCCGAAGGCGCGAGAGCAGGGGGCTGTCTGCTTGTCTCTTCGCGTTCGAGCGGGCGGGCTTTTCCGCGTCCGCGGGTATGTTCCAGGTCTTCCCCGTAATGAAGGCCCCGGGCACGCGGCCTTGAGCGCAGTAGTTCCTAACGCTCCTCTCGGAAACGCCCCAGATCTCGGCTATCTCGGCTGCGGAAAGAAACCCCATAGGGCCGTACCCCCTTATCGGCGAAAACTGACGGAATTATTATAGCAAATACCGTTATTTATTGCCGTTATCGGCAAGTTTCTTCATTTTTATCCGTTCAGCCGGTATTCGTAGGAAAAGGGTTTCTGGGCTGCGCCCATTCAGGTCTCCCGAGAAAATAGGGGGTGCCAAGGCATACCTGCATCCCATGCGGCATCTCGAGGCAGACCACGGATGAAGTGGCGGGGGGGGATTCGGGCCGCCCCAGGGCGTGGTTTTCGCAGAATTCTATCCGGCGGTTCACCCGAAGTTGCGT
>CAKTVK010000104.1 GCA_934623455.1 uncultured Eggerthellaceae bacterium
ACGGCGCGCCGCTATTCCTACCAGGAAGCGCAATGCCTTCCCGAAAGCGCTTATCCGTTGGCGGTAAAGCCGCTTGATGGAAGCGGGAGCAGGGGCTTTTCTAAAGTTGCGAACCCGGGCGACTTGGATGCGGCCGTTGCGCAGGCGCGCTCCTTTTCGTTCGCGGGCGACGTTGTTATTGAAGACTTCATCGAGGGCGATGCGGTGATCATCCACTATACGGCCCATCAAGGCTCTATTGTATATTCAGGCATTGCCGATAAATGCTCGCAGAAGATGGGCGACGCGGGCGCGCCGATCATGGCGCTTCAGATTGCTCCTTCGCGCGATGAGCAGAAATATTTAGACGAGCTAAATGATAAGGCCATTGCGCTATTCAAGGATATGGGCATCACCGAAGGTCCGTTGTGGATTGAGGCATTTAACCGCAATGGTTCGTTCCTGTTCAACGAAATGGGCTTCCGATTCGGTGGTTCGCTTACGTATTACCTGGTCAAAGAGATGTACGGCATTGATCAGCTGGCCGCGCTGTATGCGTGCGCTACGGGCGGCAATGCGGGTGAGCTTATCGCGCGGCCTGCGGCGGGCGCGTATGCCATTTGGCCGCTCCATTTGAAACCGGGCGTTATTGCTCGCGTTTGCGGCGTGGAAGACGTTTTGCAAATGGACGGCATTGTTGCTTGCGTTCAAGTCCATGGGGAAGGCGACACCATTGAACAATGGGGGTCTGCCCAGCAGGTATTTGCGTACGTGCACGTGAAAGCGGACGATGCGCGCGGTCTTCTTGCCCGAATGCGCCAAGTGAAAGAGCGGCTGTCGGTGCTTGACGAGGCCGGCAACCAGATGCTTTTTTCGCTCTTTGACCCCAACAATCAGGAAAAATACCCGTCGTTTTTACGCGATGCGCTTTTAGGGGCTGAAGCATAATGCAATTCGTCAGCGATAAAAATATCATCGATGCGTGGGATGGCGATATTCCCAAGCTTTTGGATATCCTAGAAACCGGCTTTTTGCAATGGCGCGCGGGCGAAATCCTGCAGCCGGAAAAAAGCTCGCAGATACTGAATGCCGCGGACCAAACGCGCGTCAACTGCATGCCGGCAACGCTTCTGCCGAACGCGGTATCGGGCGTGAAGCTCGTGTCGGTTTTTCCAGGAAATGCCCAGGCGGGAAAGAAAAACGTCTCGGGAGCAGTGCTGCTTTTGGATGCGTCCGATGGCTCCCCGCGTGCGGTTATGGGGGCCGCGCTGGTCACGGCGCTCAGAACGGCACTGGTATCCGGCGTTGCTGCACGGCGTCTTGCCGCTCCGAATCCGAAGAAGCTTGCGGTTCTGGGATCGGGTGAGCAGGCGAAATACCATGCCGTGGTGCTCTGCGCGCTTTTCCCGCACCTTCAGGAAGTGGCCATTGCTTCGCGCAGCACGGCGCATGCCGAAGCTCTTGCGAGTGAGTTGGCGCGTGCGGTGCCCGTTCCCTCTGTTCACGCTGCGGCAAGCTATGCCGAAGCGGTTGCGGATGCGGATTTGATTGTGACTGCCATTAGCGCGCAGGAGCCGGTGTTGAAGGCGGACTGGATAAAGCCGGGCGCTACGTATTTCCACGTGGGTGGTTATGAAGACGAATACGCCGTGGTTCAGAAAGCGGATAAGATTGTATGCGATTCGTGGCCGGCGCTGAAGCATCGGGGGAGCCCCACGCTTGCGCGCATGTACCGGGATGGCCTTCTGGCGGATAGCGACATTTACGCGGAGCTCGCCGACTTGTTTGCCAATCCGCTGCTCGGACGCACGTCCAATGATGAATTTATCTATTTCAACGCCATTGGGCTCGGTTTTACCGATATGCTTGTTGCCAGCGAGCTTTTACGGCAATGCGAGGAAAAACAGCAGGTCACTTCGCTGGAAATCGGAGAAGGCGACATATTGGCAAACGCTGCGCTGCTTGAGCGGTTTGCCGGTGCGCAATAAGGCGCGTGCGATAATGTGGCGCGAATGCCGCGTGATATGGGTACGAGATTTTGTTTGTTCGATTGGTTTTGCTTCATGGGAAAGAAATTGATAAAGCGAGCGGTGCTGGGTCTTCCGAAACCGATTATCGGAAAGGTCATGGTGGGGCATTATCTTAAACGGCATCCTTATCAGATCGATGAGTGCCTCGCTCATTTTCTTTCTGCGGACCAGCAGCGCGATAAAGCTTATGTGGGACAGGTGAAGGCAGCGGTGCGTGCTGCCATGAACCAGTATTTGATTGCGCCTGAAGAATACTTCCTTTATGACTTTCCGCATTTGTCTGACCAGGAGAAACGCTCTTTTGTAGGCGACCTGGAGCGAACGATTCTCTGTTCGCGCCTCTATAATTCCACAGCTTCTGGTTACGTGTTCATGGACAAGATGAAAACCTACGACGTGTTTTCGCCCTTTTTCAAGCGCGATGTGTGTCTGATTTCTGGCGAGGCGGATTATCAGAAGTTTCTTGATTTTTCCCAGGCACACGAAACGTTTATGGTGAAACCCACGGCGGCATCGCGCGGAACCGGTATTGCGCTGGTCACCAGGGCTGCGGGCGCGGATGCGCATGAGCAATTCCAGGAGATCCTGCGCAAAGGCGCGTGCGTTCTTGAAGAGCGCATCGAGCAAGGTCCGGAGCTTGCGGCGCTTCATCCGCAAAGCGTGAACACCGTGCGTTACGCCACGTATTACGAGAACGGAACTATCACAACGCTCGCATGCTTCCTTAAAATTGGGCGCGGCGCATCAGTGGTGGATAACGGTGGTGCCGGAGGGTTGCTTGCCGCAGTGGACAGCGAAGCGGGAGTTATTCTTACGGCGGGTCGAACGGAATGGGGAGAAGAGTACCCTGTTCATCCCGATACGGGAATTGCGTTTGTCGGATACCAGCTGCCAGAATGGGAAGCGGCGAAAGAAATGGTATCTGAGCTGGTGAAAGTTCTTCCTGATCAGAAATACGTCGGTTGGGATTTAGCATATTCCACGCAAGGATGGGTGCTGGTCGAAGGCAACAGCGGTGGTCAGTTTGTGGGACCGCAAATCTCTTTGAAGAAAGGCGTTCGCCCCCTGATAGATAAAACGTTCGGGAGCTTATGATGGGCTGCTTGCTTAGCGTGGTTATTGCTGCGTATAATGCGCAACGCGTTCTGGACACGTGCCTTGAAAGTTTTGCCCAGCTGCCTTTGGATTCTTACGAAGTCATTGTGGTGGACGATGGCAGCACCGATGAAACGCTTGCTGTCGCACGGCAATTTGCGGCGCGCCATGCGTTCGTCCGTGTGTTTCATCAGGAAAATGGCGGGGTGTCGTCGGCGCGCAATAGCGGCATGGCGGCGGCAGCGGGCGATTACCTGTTTATCGCTGATGCCGACGATTGGGTTGAACCCGATCAGTTGGCGGCACTGGTGAACGCGGCGGCAGAAAACGACGCGGATATGGCATATGGCGATTATTATCGCGAAGACCAGGGGGCTGCGCGCCGGTGCCAGCTGTTCCCGAACGATTTTTGCAGCACCGATAAACAGACGTTTGCGGCTATGCAATGCGCCGCCGTTTATGTGCCGGCTTCGCGCTTTTCGTGTCGCGATTTCAATCGTGTTATGGTAGGTGGCGGTTCGTGCTGGCGCTATGTAATGAAGCGTTCTTTCGCCGAAACCGCTGGTCTAGCGTTCGATGACGTTTTGAGCGGCTATATGGAAGATTCGCTGTTCACGCTGCATGCGCTGGAACATGCGCGCAAGGTTATGTATCGCAGCGTTCCCTTCTACCATTATCGCGTAGCGGGCGACTCGTTGTGCCACCGCTATTTTGGCGATTACGAGCAGCGCTGTTCGGCGGTGAATCGCGCGCTTGATGTGTTTTTGCAGGGCGCGGGTGAAGGTTGCGAGCAGCTTGCGCAGGCGGTTTGCTTGAAGCGCATCCATTTGCTGGGCTTGGCGATGGATGGCTACTTCAACCATCCGAACAATGGTGAATCCGAGCAGGATCGCAAGGCGGCGTTTGCACACTTTGCGAAGAGCGAGCCTTATGCATCGGCGGTGAAAAACGTTCGCTTGAAGTGGGTTGGGAATAAAAAAGTGGCAATCCAAGTGGCGCTTCTTAAACTTGGTTGTGTTGGTTTGTACTGGGATTTGAGAAAATAGCGAAGCGCAGGCGCCGGCTTGCGCGTTGTGCTTTTGAGCCACGGGGCTTGTGATACGTTGTGTGTGGCGCAAGAGCGCGGCTCATGCGATGGGCGCCGACGTCGCGCTAGGCGCGGGTGCTTCTGTCGTGCTTGGTGCAAACGGCGCGCAGTGGCGCAAAAGCGCAGATGAAACGGGAGGTGAAAAACGTGACAGCAACTTATAAGCAAGTGTTTCGCGTGGGACTGCTTCTGGTCTCGTTTATGCTGTTCTTCTTCCCGTACGAATACGCCGTGGGCAGAACGGTCTATCTGCTATGGAAAGGCCTTTTGTGCCTGGCGTCTTTGGGGTATACCGTTGCGGTGCTTGCATCGCCGCGCCGTATTTCGTCGTGCTGGGTGCTGTTTTTGCTCTTCTACGTGGATTATTATCTGATTTCCGGATTGATTTCGCAGACCGACGTCAATTACGTCAACCTTGCGTTCCGTTTTGTTGAAGGCGTGGGCTTTGCGTCGCTGTGCGAGTTCGCGCTGCAGCGCAATGCGAAGGAAGCGGCATGGGCGTTTGCGGGCGCCGCGCTTATTATGTGCGCAATCCATTTCAGTTCGTACCTGATGTTCAAAGATATTACAGGCGGCATGCGCCATGGCTACATTGAGTTCACTGGCAATGCCACGAAGCAGAACTGGTATTTTCTTACGTACGATAACGCCTCCATCTTCTATTTTCTGCCTTTGGTGGGGGTGCTGTGGTTTCTTGCGTTCGGGGGAAGCCGGAAGGCGAAGATTCTTTCCGTGGTGGTGACCGTTCTTGTGCTTTACATGTTCTTCGAGCGAAAGTCGGCAACGGCTATGGCAACGATGGCGGTTTTCGTTGTGGGTGTGGTGCTTGCGCTCATCGATGCGCGCACAGGGGCGTTTTCACGAAGCTATGTGGGAAAACACCTGTTCAGCTTGCCATCGGCAGTGATATTTGGCTTCTTGGCTACCATCGCCGCGCTGTTTGTTGCAGGAAACCAGGACTTCTCTGCCATAAGCGCGCTGTTCTCGAAATCCATTTCGTTTTCGGGACGCGATCGCATTTGGGGGTTGAGCCTTGACTGGATTGCGCAATCGCCGCTGCTTGGCTACGGCATTGAAGACTCTGTTACCTCCGTAGAGAAAATTGCGCAGACGCACTGCCACAATATCTTCCTGCAGCTCTTATATACGGGCGGCCTGGTGTCGTTGGCGTTGTTTGCAGCAGCCCTGTTCTCTTGCTCGAACGTGGGAAAACGCCTGATGGTGAAGGGTCCTGCTGCGCACGATACGCTGAATGCCTTTGATTGCGGTCGCACGATGGACGCGGCACAGCGCCGCAATGCGGCAGAAAATTGTGCGGTGGACCATTGTTCGGGACCGCGCCGCATCATCCTTTTCTTCTCGGTGTTCGCCTATTTTGTAGCGTGCAGCATGGACTGGGAAGTGTATTACGTGATTCCGTTGTTCCTGTTTTACCTGTTTGCAACCGAGGGACGCGTGCCCGGTGCGCCTCGGCGCCGGCGAAAATACCTGTTCGCACGCGCGGCTGAAAAAGAAAGCGATGCCGGCGAATCATGGTAAGAATCAAAGCGACAAAAGCGGACGTCATCTGGGGATACTGTGGTACCATCCTCTCTATGGCCAGTGGCTTCATTCTGCTTCCCATGCTGTTGTTCTTCCTGAGCGGAGAAGAGCTTGGCCTGTGGTATGTCTTTGTGGCCATTAGTAATTTAACGCTTCTTTTCGAATTCGGTTTCAATCCGGCATTTTCCCGCAATATTGTGTACTGCTTGTCGGGGGCGCGCTCGATTGCAAAGCTAGGGGTAAGCGAATCACCTGTTCAGGACGATGTTGACTGGGTGCTGCTGAAATCAATTATGGATGCGTCGCGCTTGCTGTATGCCATTCTTGCGTTTGTGGCCCTTATTGCCACTGCGACCATCGGCACGTTTTACATCTGGACCATTACGCAGGACATGGTGGGAACGTCCCATTGGATTGCCTGGGGTATTTTCTGCCTGGCGATTTTCTTCAACCTGTATTACTACTACTTCCTTACGTTTTTGCGCGGCTACGGCGATGTTGCCGGCGAGAACAAGGCGAAGACCGTTGCGCGCATTATCCAGCTTGCGGTAAGTGCCGCTCTGCTTTTTGCGGGGTTCGGTCTTGTTGGCGCGGCGCTGGGCTATTTGTCGTTTGGCCTGGCTCTTCGCTTCTGCTCGCGTTATTTCATCAAGCGTCATGCCGATATTGAGTCCGAGTTGAAAAAGCTTCCGCGCCGTATGGACTTATCCCGGGTCAAACAAGTTCTTCTATCGGTTTCGTACGTGGCGTGGCGCGATGGCGTGGTTCAGATCTGCTGCTTCGCCTCAACGCAAGCCATGTCGATTATCTGCTCGCTGTTCTTAGGGTTAGAGGCCACCGGCCAATACTCCATTTTGCTGCAGCTTTCAACCGCCGTCTACAACTTGTCCTCGGTGTTCATCAGGTCGTTTTATCCGAGTTTTCAGTCTTCTTATGTGTCGGGCGATGTGCCCGCATGCCGCGCCATTGTGGGGAAGGGCATTGTTGTTTACGCGCTGCTGTTCATTGTGGGAACGGTGCTTGCCCTGCTTGTTGCG
>CAKTVK010000105.1 GCA_934623455.1 uncultured Eggerthellaceae bacterium
CTCGGACTCATCCGAACGCGTTCGGGTCAGTTCGAGAACAAAACGCAAGTGTTCGGATGAACTTGCAAATTAACTACTTTAATGAATTATCCAGAGAAGAAGAATTCTCATTAAATTTTCCTTGTGCAGGTGGGCGTTACTGTGGTATAGTACCAAGGCTGTTTTATTTAGATTTTGTTTGTAATAGAACTTGGAGTTGATAGAAATGTCGAAGGTTTGCGAAGTTTGCGGTAAGGCTCCTGTTGCTGGTCGCAGCATCAGCCACTCTCATCGCGTTACCAACCGCATGTTCCGCCCCAATGTGCAGAAGGTTACCATCAATGATAACGGCCGCGTTCGCAAGGCCAACATCTGCACTAAGTGCCTGAAGGCTGGTAAAGTCGTTCGCGCTTAATTGCGAAACTGCGAATTAACGCATGTAAAAGCCCGCTTCGGCGGGTTTTTTGCATATGGGAAGACTTTTGCGCCGATACAACGATAGCCGCGGCAAACGATAGGAGCGATCATGCAAGACGCAATGCTTGAAGCGCCGTTTCTGGTGGAAATGGTGCGCACCGCAACGAATATGTACGCCCACGGTTGGGATGAGCGCAACGGTGGCAATATTTCGTTGCTTCTGGATCAGGAAGAAGTTGCGCCTTATGTTGATACGAACAAAGTGTTGCGCGAGCTTCCCATTGGTTTTTGCGAGCCTTCGCTTGCGGGTAAGTATTTTTTGGTTACGGGAACGGGTAAGTATTTCAAGAACGTGCAATATGATCCCGCATGTAATTTGGGACTTATTCGCATTGGTCAATGTGGGGATACTGCTGAGCTTCTGTGGGGCTTTTCCGATGGGGGAACATTTACCTCGGAGCTTCCCGCTCATCTGATGAGCCATGCGGCGCGACTTTCCGTGTGCAAGGGCAATCGCGTGGTTATGCATTGTCATCCTGCGAATATTCTTGCCATGACATACGTTCATGAACTGGACGAACGTTCTTTCACGCACACGCTGTGGCAGATGTGCACGGAATGTGTCATGGTGTTTCCCGATGGCGTGAGCGTGCTGCCGTGGATGCTGTGCGGTACGAATGAAATTGGTCGTGCAACGGCGGATACCATGAAAGAAACGCGCTTGACGGTGTGGGCGCAGCATGGCATCTATGGCGTGGGAGCTTCGCTTGATGAAGCGTTTGGCCTGATAGAAACCGTGGAAAAAGCTGCAGAAATTTATATGAAGATCGCGCATCTTCCACGCTTGAACACGATTACCGATGACCAAATGCGCCAGCTTGCCAATCATTTAGGTCTTACCCTGCATCCGGGATACTTGGATTAAGCGCTTCTCGTCTTCTTCCGGCTTCGTCGTTCGTTGTTGACAAAAGGTGGGGTAATTTGACAACAAATGAACTTCGCCGTCAGCATGGTAACGCAAGCCCGTTTTTTCTTGTGTTACGAATAAAGTTTGTGTAGTATACTTTCCTAGTTTCACACGAATAGAACGAATGTAATATTCGAAAGGGTTCGATATGACGGGAATTGCAACGGCAAGAGATCGCGAGGTCCTTTCTTGGGAGACCGGCGCCGCTGATTACGATTTATACGTAAATGGCGAACTCACCGACGGTCGTGCGCAAAAGTGGGTATCCCTTATTGCGCAGCTTGCTGGTTGCGACCTGCAGGAACTTTCTCGAATGACTATTTTGGATATTGGCTGCGGCCCTGGATTCTTCCCGTGTGTGTTGGGAAAGCAGGGTGCCTGTGTGGTGGGCGTGGATAAATCCTCCCAAATGCTGTACCACGCGCGAGAGAACCTTCTTGCGGCGGGTGTTGACGCGCTGCTGTTCCACATGGACGCCCACGAGCTCGATTTTCCCGATAACACGTTCGATCTTATTGTTACGCGCAACGTCACGTGGACGCTTACGGACCCCCAAGCTGCTTTTGCGGAATGGCGTCGTGTGCTTAGGCCGGGCGGTAAGCTGCTGGTGTTCGATGCCAACTGGCATTTGGAGTTCTATGACGAAGCCCAGGCACAGAAAGTGCGCGAAAACGAGCGCCGCCATTATGCGAAAACAGGCGAATACATGGCGGTGTGCACGAACGACAAGCCGTATTACGATTCGCTGCCGCTTTCTTCTATCAGCCGTCCTGCTTGGGATGTTCGTGCTCTTATGGAGGCGGGCTTCGGCAACGTTGACGTTATGGAAGACGCCGGTGCGCGCGTATACCTTGATTGGGAATACGAGCTGTATGAAGCATCGCCTTTGTTTGCGCTGGCGGCAACGAAATGCGCGCCGCCCACTGCAGATGATGTGTGCGAAGCAACGCGCAACTACTGGAACACGCGCTCCAAGACGTTCGGCCTTGATGGGGACATCCATAAATGGGGCGATTTGATGCAGGAAGCCCTTGAGGCGCGCGACGTGCGCAATCCGCTTATTCTGGATGCCGGCTGTGGCACAGGTGCTATGTCGCTCACGCTGGCTTCGCGCGGCTACTCGGTGCGTGGCGTTGATTTCTCCCAAGGCATGCTTGAGAAAGCGCGCCAGAATGCGAATGCCATGGGCCTGGAATTTCCCCTTATGGTGGGTACGGTAGACAACCTGCCGTTTGCGGCGCAGACGTTTGACGTGGTGGTCAGCCGTAACGTGCTCTCCAACATTGCCGTGGCCGAAGAAGCGCTGGCGTGCTGGTGCGATGTGCTGAAGCCGGGCGGATACCTCATGTATTTCGACTCTTCTTGGTGGGGATATCTGCATGATGAAACGCTGAGTCAGCTTCATCAGAACGCTTACAGCACCGATAACGTTATTTCCAGCGTGTTGGAAAACCTTGCTAAAGACATGGACATCACGAAAGAGCAGCGTCCTGCGTGGGATGTGTCTGTTTTGACGCGCCTTGGCATGGAAGTTGAGTTCGCCGAAGATGTTTCTTCTTTGGTCTGGACTAATGAAATGCGCCAGATGTATGAGTTTGCGCCCCAGTTCATGGTGATTGCGCGCAAGCCCTGCCGCTAAGGCCCTCCCGCATGAGAAAGATGGTGTTACAGCGACTGGTTCAGCTGATGCCAGTGCTTTTTATGGTAACACTGCTGTCGTTTTTCCTGATGTATCTTTCTCCGGGCGATCCTGTTACCGCTCTGTTGGAGCAAGGGGGTTCGGCGGCGGATCCCGAATTGGTCGCTGCGAAACGCGCCGAGCTGGGACTTGATAAGCCGATTATCGACCAGTATCTTATTTGGCTGGGCAACGTATTCCAGGGCGATTTAGGCACTTCGATTAGCTCAGGACGCCCTGTGGCTACCGAGCTGCTGTCCCGTATGCCAGCTACGCTGTTTTTGGCGGTGGTTTCGGTTATTCTTACGCTGCTTGTCTCTATCCCTTTGGGCTGCCTGTGCGCCTTGAAGCGCAACAAGTTCACCGATTACCTGATTCGCGCGCTCTCCTTTATTGGTTCAGCGTTTCCTGGTTTTCTTATGGCGCTGGTGCTGGTGTTCATTTTCTCAATCACGTTGCATTTGCTTCCCAGCATTGGCAGCATGCGCGGGGTGGGGTGGGTGCTACCCGTGCTTACGCTGGTGCTGTGCGAATCGGCAGTCTATATTCGACAAGTACGCACTATCGTGCTTCAAGAAATGGAGCAAGAATATGTCGAAGCGGCGCGTGTTCGCGGTTTCTCTGATGCGAAGATTCTGTTTCGGAGCGTTCTGAAGGCTGTTGCGCCCACTATCTTGGTGCTAACGGGCATGACGTTTGCCCAGCTCTTGGGTGGAAGTGCGATTATTGAGAGCATCTTTAATTGGCCCGGTATTGGAAAATACGCCGTGTCGGCGGTGTTCTCGCGCGATTATCCCGTGGTGCAAGGGTATGTGTTCATCATGGCTACTTTCTTTGTGCTGGTGAACCTTTGTGTTGACTTGGTGCAAGTGCGCCTTGATCCGCGTGCGCGCTTGGCTTTGCGTAATGCGCGTGTGCTTTCGCGCAAAGACCAGGAGGCCGCTCATGGGTAAGCGCACGACTCCTGAAAAGCTGCGAACGCGGCGTCGCTTGCTGGTGACTTCCGTGTTGGCGCTGGTGCTGATTGTGTTTTCCCTGGTGGCGCCTTTGCTTTGCCAACATGACCCCGTTGACGCGAATTTAAGCCTTGCCAATTTGGCTCCGAATGATGAATACCTTATGGGAACCGACTCTTTGGGACGCTGCGTTTTGTGCCGGGTGCTTAGCGGCCTGCAGACCACTATCTTTTCAGCATTGCTTGTGGTGGTGGCCAGCGCTGTCATCGGGTCGGTTGTGGGCTCGTTGTCGGGCTATGTGGGCGGCGCTTTCGATTCCGTTGTTATGCGCATCACCGATGCGTTCATGGCATTTCCCGCGCTGGTGCTGGGCATTGCTATTGCGGGACTTTTGGGCGGCGGCTTGAACAACGCCATTATTGCGTTGGTGGTTCCTGGTTGGACACGGTTTGCGCGCCTTGCGCGTTCGTCTGTTCTGTCGCTGAAAGAGCGTCCATTCGTGCTTGCTGCCATCATGAGCGGCCTTTCCAAGCCGGTGATTGCGCTGCGGCATGTGCTACCGAATATTTTGCCGCCTTTAGTGGTTATGGCCTGCCTTGATGTGGGCGGTTCCATGCTGAACTTGGCGGGCTTGTCGTTTTTGGGCCTGGGCGCGTCGCCGCCTTCGCCCGAATTGGGCGCCATGATCAACCAGGCATCGAATACGATGCAGACAACTCCGTGGGCGGTTTTCGCGCCGGGTGCGGTCATTTTGATGGTGGTGGTGATTCTTAATCTGTTTGGTGATGCCGTAAACGATGTTCTTGGCAAACACCATGTGGATAACGTACGGGTGAAAAGCATCTTTAGAAAGAGGAAGGCATATGAAGAAAACGAACGTGAAACTGCGTAGTCGTCTTCTGGGCGCTGGTCTGGCCGTTGCCCTTGCGGCTGCGGCAGCTATGGGTCTTGCGGGCTGTTCTGCTTCGGGCTCCAGCGCCAGCGGAAGTGCAGCCGCGAAAAGCGACACCATGAATGTGGCATGGACCTCGAACGCGGGCGACTACAACATTGACCCCACCAACAACTACATGGGTTGGCAGGGCTCCTACCTGGGTATTTATGAGCAACTTTATCGCATTGACGGCAATTTTGAGCCTCAGCCTATGTTGGCGCAATCCGCGGAGATGGTGAACGACACCACGTGGAAGATTACGCTGCGCGACAACGTTACGTTCCAGAACGGCAACAAGATGGACGCCGCTGCGGTAAAAGCCAGCTTAGAGCGCGCTATTTCTATGAATGATCGCGCTAAGAAATCTTTGGATATTGCTAGCATGACAGCCGAAGGCAATATTTTGACGATTGTGACGAACAGTACGAATTACGGCTTCGTAAATGAGCTGTGCGAACCGGTCACGTCTATCATCGATGTGAACTCGGGCGCTGGCGACAACATGCCGGTGGGTACTGGTCCCTACAAAATTGACACCTTCGCTGACAATGGCGATGTGCAGCTTTCCGCATATGAGGGTTACTGGCAAGGCGAGCCCAAAATCAAGAAAGTAAACGCTTTGTACTTGACCGACGATCGCTCCAAAGTTTCCGCGTTGCAAAACAACGAAGTCTGCGCTCTGATGAACGTCGCCGATGATCAGCTGTCCGTGCTCAACGATACCTCCAAGTACACCGTGTATCAGAGCAACCAGGCGCGCGCTCACATGCTCTACTTCAACATGAAGAGCGAGATTATGAGCGACGATGCCGTGCGTCAGGCAGTGAGCATGTGCATTGACCGCGATTCTTATGTGAAGGCTATCTACAATAATGGCGCGCAAGCTGCCCACGCGGTGTTCCCCGATTCTTCGGGTTATGCCGATGGTGTGACGTCTTTGACCTTCGATGTTGAGAAGGCGAAGCAGGTTCTTGCTGATGCGGGTTACGCCGATACCGATGGTGACGGCATTTTGGACAAGGACGGCAAGAAGCTCTCTTTGCGCATTTGCACGTACGAGGCAAACGCTGCGCTGCCCAAGGACTGCGAAGCGCTATCTTCCCAGCTCAGCAAGATTGGTATTGAGTGCAGCATTGAAGTTGCCGAAAAGATTGGCGCTCGCTTGAACCAAAGCGACTGGGAAATTGGCACCATGGCATACTCCACGCTGCCCACGGGCAATCCTTACACGTACCTGTCCACCGTTTTGGGTACTGATGGCAGCGCGAACTACGGTAAATACAGCAACGCCCAGGTTGATGAGTTGTTGGCTCAGTTGAAGCAGACCAAGGATGAAGCCACCCAAAAGCAGCTCGTGCAGCAGATTCAGCAGATTGCCTTGGATGACCATGCATACGTATATATGGTTCACATGCTGGTCAACGACGTGACTGCGGCCAATGTTGAGAATCTGAAAATGCACGGCCAGTACGACTGGTTGAGCTACCAGATGGATTATAAGGACTAACGAGCAAGCATCATGACAGCTTTGCTTGAAATAAACAACGTGAACGTCTCCTACGATGGTAGTGCCGTCTTGCACGGCGCCACCATCCGGGTGGAGGAAGGCTCCGTTGTAGGCATTGCAGGAGAGTCGGGGAGCGGTAAAAGCACCTTGATTCACGCTGCCCTGGGTGTTCTTCCCGAAGGGGGTTCCGTTGATAGCGGTTCGTTTTTCTTTGAGGGACAAGACCTGGGCGCTTTCTCGCCTAAGATGCGACGACGCTTTTTGGGGGAGCGTGCAGCTCTGGTCTCTCAAAGTCCCCAGGCTACTTTTAGCCC
>CAKTVK010000106.1 GCA_934623455.1 uncultured Eggerthellaceae bacterium
GGCTACGAATACAACGGCAGCGAAGGAAACTTCCTGTTCATCAAGCCAAAGACGGACGCGCAAGAAGTTGTTGCGCGCATGAAAGCCGAAAAGGGCATCCTGATCAAGTCGTATCCGAATGTGGGCAAACTGGGCGACTGCCTGCGTGTTTCCACAGGCGAAGCATGCTACATGGATCGTTTCATGGATGCGCTGCTTGAGCTGGAGGCGTAAAGCCGTAGTGGCAAGCGCGGGGGCGAAGCGCAAGAGCAAGCCGCTGCGCTGGTCAAGGCGAGAGTAGTTTCGCCATGAAACAAGCGTGTTTGATAAAGGCGTTGACGCAGGTCAGCGTCTTTTTTCTGCCCAGTGCACGCTTCTGCTGCGTTGTTATGCCGATTTGTGCGCTTTCGGATTGGCGTCCCTGGCGCTTTTGGGCGTTTCCCTTCTGGCCCCTTCGCCAACTTCTGTTGTGGAATACCTGCGCTTTATATCGTGCCAAGATTTTACCTTATCACCAGCTCATTTATAATTATCTGCTTGGACTGGTTATATTGACGCAGATGAGAACAGGATACGTGCGTGGCGCAAGCGGGAAAAACATACGGTAGGGGCGCAAGCAAACTGTATTGCGTTGCCTATAGTTTGTTCACCGTTTTGATTCCGTTTTCGCTGGTGCTTTTCGTTACGGGAAGCGCGCTTGGCGACTATGCGGTAGCCTTCTGGGGCGTCATGGTGCTGTTCTTCGCCAATGTCATTTACGGATTTTTGCAGTTGCGCGATCGTCTGCTGTTCTTGTTTTTGCACCTGGGCATTGCGCTGTTTTTGCTCTCGCGCCCGTTTATCTCGGTTGTTTGTAATCGGCCCGATTGGTGGCTTCTTTCGTCGCCTGAAACCACGATGTTCGCCCTTGATGCGCTTTATCTTTCCATGATGTGTCTTTTAGTCGCGACCGTGGTGTGCGGCTCTATCCATGAGATGAACGTTGCGAATCGGGTACGCGCGAAGCAAGCGTTGCCGAAGAAACTCCTGGTTGCAAGCGGGAAATTGCCGAATGATGGTGCGCGTTCAACGGCACGTACTGCACGCGGCGCCCTGCGCACGCTGGGTACCGCTGTGGGAAGGCTGCAGTATTCCCAAAAAGTCCGCTACATTCGCGTGGCGTCGTTTATTTGCTACATCGTGTGCGTGTTGGGCGCGCTGTACGCGGGGTCGCTGAAGCTCGCGTACATGGACGGGCGCATGTATACCGATTTCTACCTGGCCGATACGTCTTCGTACACTCCTTGGGCAATTGGTACGCTTGAATCCATGCTGCCTTTTATGATGTGCGCGTATTTGGCCACTATGCCGCGCCGCCGTGGTGCGGTTTTCTGCCTTCTTGCCTACGTGGCAACCTCGGTTCCCATGCTTATGATTGGTTCGCGTTCTGACTTCGTGATTGCGTTTCTGTTTGCCGCGCTCTATTTCGTGTTCCGCGCGGTAACGGACAAAGAAGAAGTGTGGATTTCCCGTCGCCTTATCATTTTCTGCTGCATTGCGGCGCCGCTGGGCATTGTGGCCATGGGCGTTATGGATTACCTGCGCGCAGGCCAGGGCACCAATTTGGGTTTTACGGAGCTGCTGGTGGACGCGCTGTATAAGCAGGGCGTGAGCTTCACCATTTTAGGGCGTGCGTACGATGTGAACGACCAGGTCCAGGCGCTGGGCTTCCGTTTCTTCTCCATGGGCGGCCTGATTGACACCATTACGCAAGGCTTCATTGGCCAAACGTTCTTCGGTTTCACGCAACTGCCTACCACGAACAGCTACGAGCTGGCCACGCAAGGCTGGTCGTATGCGCACACCATGTCGTTTTTCGCGCACAGCAATTATCTTGGTGGCGAAGGCTACGGATCGTCGTACATCCTTGAGCTGTTCGCCGACTTCAGTTGCGCCGGCATTGCGGTGGGAAGTTTCATTTTGGGCTGCGGTCTGTTTGCCCTGTCGCACAGCTTGGGACGCAGCTGGTTTTGGGGAATGTGTGCGCTCACGGCGGCTTCCCGTGTTTTTCATATGCCGCGCGGCTACTACGATGAATGGATCTCCTATCTGTGGTCTACGCGCTTCTTGCTGGCGGTGTGTGCGCTCATCGTGCTTTCTGCGGGTTTGTACTTCCTGAATAAGTGCGTGCTTGCGGCGCAGGAGCGAAAGGCGTTGACGGGCGGCAAGGCAAGCGGCACGTCGGGCGGTCCGTTGCGTACCTTGAGCAAGGCATGCCGTGCTCCGAAAGCATCGGTAGCTGTCGCGGGTGCGAAGGCGCAGGCTGTGCTGGCGAGCGACTGCACTAAAGCGGCGGACTGTGGTGTTTCCGCTGGTCGCACGACTGCGGCATGCGATTCCGACCCAGCGAAGGTATCCAGCATTCCGCTGGGAGACATCAGGAAAATGGACAATCCGAGCATCCATGTTTTAGGCTCCTGCAAAGCAGGGTCCTGCGAGCTGGGTGCTTCTTCGGTAAATGCATATAACGTTGCAATTCTTCAATAGGGTTACAGCAGGAAGGTAGAAAAAATGTTCAATGTGGGGGCAGTGGTAGAAAGCATTCGACGTCACGTGGTCGCGATTACCGTGATTTTTGTTCTGGCGTTGGGCGCTGGTGTGGCAAGTTCATACGTAAAGACCGATGATCAGGCAAAAGAGATCAGCGAAAAGGCGTATACCGCCGAAGCCGTGGTGTATTTCACCATGGAAGACATGGATACCTCGCTGATTGACACGCAAAGCGACCGCATGCTTTCCGATGCGCGCCGTACGGTGCTCAACGATAACGTTGCTGGCCAGATTCGTCGCGCGTATGGGTCTGAAGTGACTGTCGCGGCGCCCTGGTGGCTTGACGAAGAGAAGAACGCGCGTTTCTACACGAATTACGTGTTTATTGATGTTTCGGCGCCTACGGAAGAAATTGCCCTGGCGGCAGCAAACGACGCCGCAGCTCTGGCGGCGCAGAAAATGGAAGAGACGCTGCCCATCAAGAACGCGGTGGTTGCCGATTCTGCCTACCTGAAGGCGGGCGACAACACGAAAGTATCCGATCGCGGTGCTGATGAACTGGAAAACATTGAGTCCGCCGTGGAAACCAGCAGCAGCTTAAGCGTGAAAAGCCTGATCATCTTCGGATTCGTGGGTCTGTTTGGCGCGATTTTCGTTTTCGCGTGCGTGGACATTCTCTCGCGTCGCATTCGTTGCGAGCGCGATATCGAGCGCATGTTGGATCTTTCCGTGCTGGCGTGCGTGAAAACCGATGCCGATTACGCTCGCGCGGCTTCGGCGCTAAGCGTGCTGCTTGCTCGCAACGGCGTTGACTCGGTGGCAATCGCAGGCGCGTGCCCGGCCGATGGAGCGGCTGCGGCAGCTCAGACGATTTCCGAGAGTATGACCCAGTCGGTGACCTGTGTGGATGATCTTTCTTCCCCCGCGGCTCTTGCTTCCGTTGCTTCTTGCGGGGCGGTGGCGCTGGTGTTCACGGAAGGTGCTGCTTCAGGCGCGCAAATCGATCAGGCGCTCAAGGCTGTACGCATTGCCGATGTGCCGGTGGCAGGTGCAATCCTGATTTCGAAGAAGAAAAAGTAAGTACAATCCAGTCCGGCGGCGCTGCGGAATGGAACCGGCGCTGCAACTGTAAGAATACGGCGCAGTTTTGCGTCGGCGGAAACGCAATAACGAATCGCGGCAATGCGCACAATGGCGAAGGGAAAGCCCATGAGAGACGGTAAGAAAATCGTTATAACGTATGGCACGTATGACATGTTCCATTACGGGCACGAGGCTCTTTTGAGCCGTGCGAAGGCCTTGGGAGATTACCTGATTGTTGGTGTGACCTCGGACGACTTCGACCGCGTGCGGGGCAAACTGAATGTGCATCAGTCGCTTACCGAGCGTATGCATGCCGTTGAGCAAACGGGCATTGCCGACTTGGTTATTGCCGAGGAATATCAGGGGCAAAAAATCGCCGACATCCGAAAGTACGGCGTGGATATTTTCGCAATTGGCTCCGACTGGGAGGGCAAATTCGACCACTTGAAGCGCTACTGCGACGTGGTGTATTTGCCGCGTACCGAAGGCGTTTCGTCCACGGCGCTGCGTGCGCAGGCAACGCCGCAGCTTGATTTAGGCATTATTGGCAACGATTACATTGCCGCCCGCTTCACCCGCGAATGCTCCCATGTGACCGACATCAACGTGGTGGGCGCTTATGCTTTCCCCGATCAGGATTCCGAGAAGTTCTGCAAGGATGCCGGCAAGAAAGACCTGTTCATGGCGTCAACGGTGCAGGAACTGTGCCAGCGCGTGCAGGGCGTGTACATAAGCGCGAGCCCCGATAAGCGAGCTGAGCTTATTCGCTGCGCGCTGAACGAAGGATGCCACGTGTTGTGCGAAGGTCCCATGTTCTTCTCGCGCGCGGAAGGCGAAGAGCTCTATGCGCTGGCGGAAGAGAAGAACCTAGTGCTCATGGAAGCGGATAAAACGTTGTATCTGCCGGCGTTTGAGCGCTTGCGCTGGCTGCTGGAGAGCGGCGCCGTGGGTGAAATCAAGGATATCCGCGCATCGTTTACGCAGTCGCCGTCGTGGTTGGACAAAAGCGACAAGTACCAGGGCAGCTTCTACGATTTGGCTTCGTATATCATGCTTCCTGCTACGACCTTTTTGGGCAACAATCCCAGCGACGCGCGCTTGATATGCTCTTTTGAGGACGATTTCTGCACATGGACAAAGTGCGAGTTGCTGTATCCTGCAGCAAGCGCCACGCTTATGGCGGGTCGCGGCATCAAAACTGAAGGCGCTATGATCATCACGGGCACGTTGGGGTACGTGTATGTGCCGGCGCCGTGGTGGAAGACGGATTACTTTGAGATTCGTGGCGAAGATTTGCGCGACACGAAGAAATACTATTTCGAATGCGCGGGCGAGGGGCATCGCTACGAGGCGTTTGAGTTCATGCGCCGCATTCATGGTGGCCCCGATGCGTATTTGCCCATGCAGCTGAAAGAGGACGTTCTTGCCGTGACTGACCTGGTAGAACGCTTTGTTGCAGGCGACGTGATTCGTCTGCAGAGCGGCGCGTACCACTTTGGCGGCGGCGAGACGGTGACCGATCGATAAAACGGAGTCGAATAGAGAAACCATGCTGGAAACAGAAGAAAACAAGCACGTGGGTGCGGATGCGACGAGCGCGGGCGCGAGCGTGGACGGGGCTGCCGCGTGCGCAAGCGCGACCGATGCAATTGCCGGTTGCGCGGGTGCGGCCGACGCGACAAATGGTGCAAATGCGCCCCTGATCTCGGTTGTTGTGCCGGTCTACAAGGTTGAAAACTACCTGGATCGCTGCGTTGAATCGCTGCTTGCGCAAACATACCAAAATCTGGAAATCATTCTGGTTGACGATGGTTCGCCCGATTCATGCCCCGCTCTTTGCGATGAATGGGGCAAGCGCGATGAGCGCATTGTGGTCATCCACAAGCCTAATGGCGGTTTGAGCGACGCTCGCAACGCGGGTGTTTTGGCTGCTCATGGCGATTATATCGGCTTCGTTGATAGTGACGATTACGTGGCGCCCGATATGTACGAGTCGCTGTACGCGCATTTAGTCGAGGCAGATGCCGATGTGTCCATCTGCGGCATTGCTGATGTGTATTTCGATCACACGGAAAACCCGAGCGAAATCATCCGCACGACTATGACCAGCCAAGAAGTGCTTTCCGACATGCTTCTGAATAAGACGCTCACGGTGTGCGTGCCGCCGCGCTTGTATCCGGCGTGGTTACTCCACAAGGTGCCGCAGCCGGTGGGCATGACGCACGAGGATTCCTGGACTGTTGTTGATTTCATCACGAAAGTGGATAAAGTGGCGGTTGATACCACGCCGCGCTACTTCTATTGGCATGCGGAAGGAACCATTACATCGAACCCCGCAACGCGTGCCCGCCAGGACCTGATTGATGCATGGGAGCATAATCGCCACGTGATCGAGAAGCATTTTCCGCAGATTATCGACGACGTGATGTTTCGTTGCTATTGGGCGCATTTCGATGTGCTTGATGGCATGATTTTGAGCAACAGCCCTGATAAGAAACGCAAAGAAGAGATCATCGCGTGGCTGAAGCAGCACAAGAAGGGCATTTTGAAGCATCCGGAGGTGAACGCGAAGCGCAAGATTGCATTGCGTGCGCTGTGCCTTTCCGAGAAGCTGTACGAGAAGTTAGTGTTTGCCCAGAACAGCACGGTGAAGTATAACGAAGCAGGCGCGAAAGATGTCGCTCAAGGTGCCGCTTCGGCGAATGCGACTCTGGAGGATGCAGCTCCAGCGGATGCGACCGAAAAAGCTGGTGCACCGGAATGATACGCGCACAAGTGAATGCTCCCCAGCAGGAAGAAGCAGCGCGCCTTTCGGGTGCGGCTTTGCCGTTACACCAGGTGGGGAGTGTGAAGCCCCAGCAAGCAGCTGGCAGAAACGCTAACGGTTCGCAACGAACGATCGGTTTCTTTCTTTCGTCGGTGCAGGATATGGGCGGCGCACAGCGTGTTGCTATCTCGCTGGCTAACCGTCTGTGCAACGAATACTGTGTTGTCATCATTGAGCGCATTACTCACGAATCTGTTGCGTTTCCCCTGGACGAGCGCGTGAGCGTGGTCTCGCTTGGCGGCACGGCACAGCGCTTCCGCGAGCAATTCAAGCAGGTGCGCAAGCCGCTGACCTGCGCTTTGAAAGAACATCATGTTGACGTGCTCAT
>CAKTVK010000107.1 GCA_934623455.1 uncultured Eggerthellaceae bacterium
GAAAAGCAATCCAAACCAGGTGGTTTTGAACGTGTCGGGCGGCGTGGTCACCGCAACGTTTTACATGTCTGGTGCGTACACCGCGCTGTATTTTGGAACGGCAGACCAGGCGGCCGCTCTTGCGCCTGCGGACGGCCTGACGCCTTCGCCTTCTTACTTTACCGATGGCAACGATTCATACGATACGGGTCACGGTCCTTTTACGGTGCAGCTGGCCTCGCTGAACACGTCGTTCCAGTTCGCAGTGTATAACGGTGGCACGAAAGGTACGGCAGGCGGTGTGTGGTACAACCGCCTGGGCTCGGTTATTATCACGAACGATTTTGCGGAAGCGCACGTCATGGGCGTGTTGCCCGATCCCACGCCAAGCCCCGACCCTGATCCGGATCCCGATCCTGGCAGTGGCGGCAATGGTGGTACGGGCGGCTCGGGAAGCGGGGAGTCGAACAACAACAACGCATCGGGCGGCGAAGAGCAAAACGAGCAGCAGCAGACTCCCGAAGAGCAACAGGAGAATCAGGAAGGCGAAGGCGGTGACCAGCAGGAAAGCACAGCTGGTTCCGTGATGCGCGGAAAGCGTATTACCATCGTGAACGCCGATGACGAGAAGGGCAGCAATTCGCAGACGGTGCTTGATGGCGATCTGCTTTCGCTTGAAGGCTTAACCCCTGCTCAAGTGGCTGCAATTTCTGGTGCACTTGCGGTTTTGGCGGGCGCTGTCGCATTTATCGTGCGCTTCTTCCTGCAGAAACGCGGCGGCCCCTTGGTGGAAGACCGGCCGCCGTCGGATGACCGGCCGCCATCGAGCGACTAACCGTTGGCATCCCAATATGGCGCTGCGATTGTTGAATGTTTGACCGACGATCGACCAGGGCTTTACTGATGAAACAACGATTCGCACGTAACGCAATAACGCGAATCGAACTGGCTTGAAAGGATATGTTCCATGCTTGTCAAATTGATGCACACCATTTCTAGTGCGCTGCATGACCCCGTAATTGTGCTGCTTATTGCGCTAACTGTGCTGGTAGTGGCGCTGCTGGGCATGCTTATCGCGGAATTTTTCACCGAGCGTCGCTACTTTAAATTGTCGCTTCCCGTTTTGATTGACGATCTTTCTACGACCGATAATCCAGAGGCGGCTATCAGCGAAAGCGCGCTGCTGTGGCGTCAGAAGAAACGCCTGTTGGAGCTTTTGAAGCACCCGCAGGCAAGCGATGCCGCACGCGAGAGCTTGGCGGTGAACATTGTTGCGCAGGAGCAGACGCTCTATGACAAGCGCGTGAAGGTGACCGACCTTATTGCAAAGGTTTCTCCCATGTTGGGCCTGATGGGAACGTTGATTCCGCTGGGTCCTGGCATTGCGGCGCTGGAAGAAGGCGCGCTGGACATTTTGTCGAAGAGCTTGCTTACCGCATTCGATACCACGGTTTTAGGTTTGGTTGTTGCTGCAGTGGCGCTGCTGATTTCGACTATCCGCAAGGGTTGGTACGTGCAGTACATGGCGGCGTTCGAAGCTGCATGCGAGTGCGTGTTGGAAAAGGCGAACGAGCAGGCAGCTTGTGGCTCCGCCGATGATGCTACCCGTGCGATTCCCCGCGTTGCTGCTCGCGAAGCCGCAGGTGATAGCCGTGCTTAGGCGTCATCACAGCATTTCGTTGAACCGTGTAGGTGCAACATCAAGCAGCATGGGTATGGGCGGCAGTGATGTTGACCCCAATTCGTCGCTTACGAATATCGCCGACTGCATGCTTGTGCTTATGCTGGGGTTTCTGATTGCGCTGGTGGCACGCTATAACATTGACTTAGTGCCCCAGGAAGACAAAGTGACTGGCATCGAAGTGAACATGGATGCCGATGGCGATGGTGTGATTGACGAGAATTACACGAATGCCGGTAATGTGTATTATGATTCTGCCACAGGTAACTATTACCTGGTAGAAGAGTAGTTTCGGCACGTTCCGCTGCGGGCGCTTGGCGGCTCGACGGCGCGGCGGCGAGCCGTGGCGTGGATGCGCGCCGCGGTGTGCGGCGCGGCGGGACTACGGGACCGCGCTGTCTGGCATGTAACGAACGAAGAAGTAAGGAAGAACCATCGCTCAGAAATTCTCAGAAGGAACGTGCACGTGGCAGCTTCTCGTAGCTGCTCCTTTTGCGCGCCTTGCTGTTGCGCTCGCGGTGACTGCGCTTGCTTTCGTGGCGGCGATTTCCGTTTTTGTTGCGCCGATGTCTTCCGCCTATGCGGATGAGCCTCAAGACACGCGTGCGTTCACGCAGCGGGTGGTAGCAGCGCAGCCGGTGCTCACGGTGGGGCAGCAAGCGACAATTGACGTGCGTTTGACCTGCGACACCTTTGAGGAATATCCCATGTACGCGTATGCGTCTACGATTTGCATTGATACGAACGTTCTGCGCATCGATGCCGTTCAAACGCGTAAAGGCGTGGATGCCTTCGTTAAAGATCATGCTTTCACCGACGACAAGCAGGGCTGGTCCGATGTGGTGATCAACTTCCTGTCGCGCAAGTTATCAGGCGAAACGTGGCAGCAGAACGAAACAGTGGTCACGCTTGTGGTCACGCCGGTGGCAGCGGGAAATGCGAGTGTTTACACGGGGCGCGTGAACATCTCCAATAAAACGGGCATGTCGCATATGCCGTGCACGCTGGTCAACCTTACCGCGCCGGTCAGTGAGCCACTGCCGCTTTCCATCGAAAGCTCTCCGTACACTTCTGCAAGCAGCTTCGCTTTGGTTGCTTATTCTGAAACCGTCCCCGAAGGATTCGTGCCTTGTTTTGCAGGCAGTTCGTTCGCTTGGGATGGAAATCGCTTTGTCGCGCTTGTTGACTCAACAACGTTTCCCCAGCTCAAAAGCACGGATTTCACCCTGGAAGAGCGCGTGCCAACAAACATGGTACGGGGCGACGCGAACGGCAACGGAACCGTGAACATCATCGATACCCAAATTGCCTACGACGTGGCGCGCGGCGCCTTCGCCGACTTCTCCACGCTGCCCATGCTGGGCTGGCTTTCTTGTGACATGAACGGCGATGGACGCGTGGATGCGGCCGATGCCTTCGCTATTCAGGCGACGGCTCTGTTGAAAGAGATGTTCGCTTAATCGGGTCAAGGATCGAAGAAGGCAGTGTTGCTACACGCTCCATCTCCGCCGAATCGGGGGCTCGCCCAGCCGAGTCGCATGTCGGCCCTGTCGAATTAGCGTGGGGAAATCCTGATAATCGTTTCTGCTGTTTTGCCCGTGCTATACTGTCACGGTGCTTTTTTGCGTGAACTATCAGCGTTTATGACCTAAAGGGAAGGAACTGCGGAATGAAACAAATACAGAGACGGTTGCGCTCGCGCAAGGCGTTAGTTGCAGCGGCGCTAGTTGCGGTCTGCTGTATTTCGGTTGCAGGAACTGCGTGCACATCGAACGCGGCATCAAGCGAGGCTTCATCGAGTGCATCGAGCGCTTCGAGCGCGACGGAAACGCTGAGCACCATCGAGCGTGTTGCGGGTAATGCATCGGTCGATACCGCCGTGAGCAGTTCCCAGGCGGCCTTTCCCCAGAGAAGCGAATACGTCGTTCTTGCGCGCGATGACGACTACAAGGACTCCATGAGTGCTACGGGCCTCGCAGGCGCCTATGATGCTCCCATTCTGCTTACAAATCGAACGGCAATGTCGGCGCAAACGCTCAAGGAAATTGATCGCCTGGGGGCAAAGACGGTCTTCCTTATTGGCGGAAGCAGTGCTGTTTCCCCTGATGTCGAAGGTGTTTTGACCGAGGCGGGCGTTAAGGTGCAACGCGTTTTCGGCAATGACGCAAGCGGTACCTCGGTGGCGTGCGCCAAGATGATTGAAGCGAAAGACGGCGGCCGCAACAAGCAGGACACGGCCATTGTGGCAACGTCCATTGATTTTGCCGACGCGCTTTCCGTTTCTTCCTACGCCTATAAATACCATGTTCCGATTTTCATTGTGACCAGCAAAGATTCGTCCGATGGCGACCGCGTTCTGCGCGCTGATGCACGCGCCATGATTGACGCGTATGAAAACATGCTTGTTCCCGGTGGTCCCGGCGCGTTGCCAACGTCTTCCGTTGAGGATATTTGGGAAGATAAAGTGACGCGCATTTTCGGTTTGACCGGCTACGATACTTCAGTTGCGGTTGCTAAGAAGATGATGGCCGACGGCCTGCTAAAGGGCTCGGCTGTTGGCGTTGCGAATGGCACAGCAGACGCGAAGGGCGTTGATGCTCTGACCGCTTCCGCGCTTTTGGCGAAAAACGATGCGCCTTTGGTTTTGGTCGAAGGCACCACCAGCACGGTTGCTGCGAACGCCTTCATCGGCGATAACAGCAAGGCGTTCGATAAAGCGTTCGTCTTCGGCGGCACGGCTGTTTGCCCTGATAGCCTGATAAGCGAGATTGACAAGGCGCTGCGTGGTGTGGTGCATTACGTGGCGGTTATTGGCTCGGATTATTGGACGTCTTCCAAGACGAAGCTTCATCTTCAGGGTTCCGACCTTATGATGCTGATGCGCGTTGATACCGAAACGGCCACGGTCTCGTTCCTGAGCGTGCCGCGCGATACCTATTATGTGCAGAAGGGCGACGATTTCCAGCCGAATTATCCGGGCGAGACGTGCTCCAACTGTTCTGGCAAAACGTGGTATAAGGCAAATTACGCTTTCCATTATGGCTACTATCAGGCAAAAAGCGATGGTGCCGATCATGCTCAGGCAACGAATGCCGGTGCTGTGAAGGCATGCGAAGCTATAAGCGAGATTACGCAAGTTGGCGTTACCGATTACGTTGTGTGTGACCTGATGACGTTCCAGAAGATTATCGACCTGATTGGCGGCTTGCAGATTGACTTGCCGTACGACATCGATTACTTCTTCTACGATAAATCTCACGAAGATGTTCATTTGGACGCTGGCGAGCAAACGCTGGACGGCTTTAACTCGATGGTTGCTGCGCGTAGCCGCGTTTCGTATCGCGAATATGGATTGGACGAGGATGCCACGCGTCAGGTGGTGGATCGTCAGATGTTCGGCAACCTGATCAAGGCAGCGCTTAATTCCGATAAGATTGGCATGGGTAGCACGGGCGACCTGCTGAATAAGCTGGTGTCGAGCGGTCTTGTTGAGACGAACATTAGCAGTGCCGACATTACCGAATGGGGCAATGCGCTGCAGGCGAATAAGAGCAACTTGATTATGCAGAGCGCAAGCGGTCCTTACGAGGTGAACCGCTATCAGCTGCCTGAGCTGGGGTCCGATAAGGAAGGAAGCGTTCAGACGCTGGTCGATTACGATCAGGCCGCTTATCTGGCCATCGCTCAGGAATTCTGCTCGGGAGCGCCTATGGATAGCGCGTTCGACGCGAAAACGCGGAATTAGCATTTAGCGCTTGGTTAGTTACAGGAAGTACTCAGGAGTAGTTTGATGCGGGATTCGCAGCATAATCACAATGCCTACCAGGGGAAACACGCTCGCATGGTGCCTAGTGGCGCTTGCAGTGAGCAAGCCGCCGAGGCTGCTAGTGCCGAATGCGCCGGGGCTTCAGGTGCCGAGTGTGCTGGAGCTGCAGATGCTGCGCGTACGGGGACTGCGGGACGCGAGCGTGCTGGAGCTGCAGATGTGCTGCGTGCGCCGCGTCATGCCAATATCTCGCCCAGCGACGGGCAGCGGCAGCTTCAGGGCGCGAGTCCTAAACGAAAGCGCCGGAAGGCTCCCTTCGTCATTCTGGGCGTACTGCTTGCGATTGTTCTTGCTTTTGGCGGTGCCGTTGCTCTTTATGCAGGCAGCTTGTCGGGCATTCTTTCCTACAAGGGCGATTCCGAGCAGCTGAATGGCGTTCTTACGAAGGCGAAAGCGGGCAAACCCTTCTATATTCTGGTTATCGGCTCTGATGAATGGGAAGACAACGGCGCGCGAAGTGATGCTATGGTTCTTGTGCGTGTTGATGTGAAAACGCCCGCTATTACCATGGTGTCCGTTCCGCGCGATACGCCGTATCAGATTGATGGTCGTACGGTAAAGCTGAACCAGGTGTTTTCCGAGCAAGGCGAAGCCGCTTGCATTCAGGCAGTATCGCAGCTTACCGGCGTTGGCATTTCTCATTTCGTCAAAGTGGGCTTTGACCAGCTCGAAGAGGTTGTAGACACTCTGGGTGGCGTTGAAATTGACGTCCCTTACGCATTCGATTACCAGGTTTACACTCACGACAGGCCAACTGTTCACGTGGATGCCGGCAAGAATGTGCTTACGGGCGAGCAGGCGGTTGCGCTCGCGCGCATGCGAACGGCGTATTCCTACCAAGGCATCACGCAAGACGCCATTCGCCAGGCAAACGTCCGCTCTCTTATGGTGGGTATCCTCAAGCAGGTTTTGACGAAGCCTTCCCTTGAAATGCTGGGGCAAATCCGCGTGCTTGCTTCTATGGTAGAGACCGATATCTCGCTTGTTGATTTGGCTTCATGGGCTCTCAAAATTACCAGTAGCGGTAGCGTTACCATCTATTCCTGCACCGGCCCCACCGAAGGCGACCTTGATTCAAGCACGGGTTTATGGCTTACC
>CAKTVK010000108.1 GCA_934623455.1 uncultured Eggerthellaceae bacterium
GCACGAACGTGAGCATGCGTAGGCACTTCATAACGTCGTCGTCGGCAACGTTGCGCCAATACTGGTAGAAGTCGAACGGCGAGGTCTTGTTAGGATCAAGCCACACGGCGCCCTTCGCGGTCTTACCCATCTTCTTGCCTTCGCTGTTCAAAAGCAGCGTGATGGTCATGGCATACGCGTCGTCGCCGGTTTTTTTGCGGATGAGCTCGGTGCCGCCCAGCATGTTGCTCCACTGGTCGTTGCCGCCGAACTGCATGTTGCAGCCATAATTCTTGTGCAAGTAATAGAAGTCGTAGGACTGCATGATCATATAGTTGAACTCAAAGAAGGAAAGGCCGCGCTCCATGCGCTGCTTGTAGCATTCCGCGCGCAGCATGTTGTTCACGCTGAAGTACGTGCCCACTTCGCGCAGCATATCCACGTATTTCAGGTCCAACAGCCAATCGGCGTTGTTCACCACAATGGCTTTATCCTCGCCGAATTCAATGAAGCGGCCGATCTGCTCTTTGAAGCAATCGCAGTTGTGCTGAATGGCTTCGGGCGTGAGCATAGAGCGCATATCGGTGCGTCCGCTGGGGTCGCCAATCATGCCTGTGCCGCCGCCCAGCAACACAATGGGCTTATTGCCCGCCATCTGCAGGCGTTTCATCAGGCACAACGCCATGAAGTGACCCACGTGCAGAGAATCGGCGGTCGGGTCAAAGCCAATATAGAAGCGCGCGCCGCCGTTATTGATCAAATCTTTTATCTCTTCTTCATCGGTCACCTGGGCAATTAAGCCGCGACCTTGGAGTTCTTCGTAAATACCCACAACAATCCTTCCCTATCAACAATCGGCAGTTCGGTTCGTTGGTTTCAGCGGGGCCGCCGGCATCTTAAACGCTGCATGCGAAAGATTTCGCTTTATGCGAAGCGTTGCCGCGCGCCCGGCTTGGAACCACGCAACCGCAGGTAAACTGCAAGACAACATCATAAAGGGCGCTTTGATAATTGCAAGCGCTCATTGGCCGATAAACATCAATCTATCCGCCGAAGCGTCCCGGCTGAGCGCTACAACGCGCGAAACGCTTGCCCAGCGCAGCACGCGCAGCAGCAAGCACTGACCAGCTACGCGCCGCCCGCGGCGCCACACCGCAGCGACCATGCGGCGCCCCATGGCACCACGCTAAGCCGCCCAGGGCGTGCCCCGCGCCCCGTGCCCCGCACGCACGGCTAGACGCCGCGCCTACTCCACCGCGCGGAACAGATGTCCCGTGGTGGCGCCAGAAATCTTGGCAACGCGGTTGCCATCGTGGCGCGCAATCTGCAACGCGCGGACGGCACGACCCACCGCATGCGCCGTTTCTTCCACATTCATCATGGTTGCATCCACCATGAACGTGGTAACGCCGGCGGCAATCAAATCGGGCACCGTCTGCGCAATGTCGAACTCAACACTATTATAGATATGGCTTCGACCGGCGGCATCGGTGACAACTGGGAACTCGAAACCCTTGCGGTCAATCAGGTAGTGCGGACTCTTGCGGCGCGGACACGTATCGCAGTTCTCGTCGCACTCGCCCTGGCTCATGAGCAGGCAATGCTCGGTTATCATAAGCTCGGTGCGACCGATAATCGTCATGCCCAAAGGAGCAGAGGAAAGGTCTTTGCCCAGGTCCTGGATTTGTTCGAGCGTCAATTCAGGCGAAAGCCACACGCGCGACACGCCCAAGCGCGCCAGATGATCCGCGGCTAAGCGGTTAACCACCGGCACATGGGAGCCCACTTCCACCTGCGCACCAGCATCAAGCGCACGATGGACATCGCCCCAGTTCTCCACCAAAACCGGCTTGCCTTCCTTCACGTATTCCCACGCGTCAATGTCGCGCTGCGCCTCGCGCGTGGACGGCAGCAAATCGCAATCCACCACGGGAAGCTGCACAATGCACTGCTTGGGATAACCCGCTTGTTCAGCAGTAACGGTGCGCTGACCAGCAACAATAGCTTCACCGCGCTTGTAAGTGAGCGTGGGCACGTACACAGCGGCGGCACCCGTGCGCTTCGCAACGCGCGCGCAAGCCGGATTTGCCGCGCGCACGTAAATGGCATAGCCGTTGAGCGGCGCGGTTTTGCGTGCAGGAGCATCTTCCACACGCGGCAAACGACGGTCATGAGCAGGGGCAACGATGAGCTTCTGCAGCTCGTCCAGCGCATTCGCGCGTAGCTTGTGCACCTGTGAGAAGCCAATGCCCACTTCTTCGTCCACCGTCACCGAAAGCTCTTCGGCAGCGAACGGGGTTTGGCCCAAACGGTCAATATGGTCCTTGACCTCCTGCTCGGTAACGGGTTTCGTGCGCGCCTTTTCCACCACATCGCCGAACACTTCCACACGCAGCGGCATGCCCTGATCGTCCACGCGGCCCACTGCCTCGACCGCAAGGTAAGCGGGATACCCCAGCGAAAGCGAGCAGTCAATTTTCACCGGCACACGAGGTTCCAGCGCATCCGCCGCAAACGCCGCAGCCGCGTTGCGCACGCGGAACACACGGTCACCTTCCTTGATGTACTGCACCGTTTTGTCGCCTTTTTGGAACGGAAGGCGAACGCTGCCATCTTTAAGCGGCGTGACATCTGCCAGGGTAAACAGGGAACGCCCGCGCTTATTCCATACCTCCAGCACGTCGCCCACGCTCAGCGACTTTTCTACCTGCACAAACGCAGAGTCCTTCACCACGCGGCTCACGCGGCCCAAGAAAACTCCGCGATTGTTGGGACGCTGGTAGCTCATGATTTCGTTGCCGCGCTGGTGCGTGAGATACGCGGTAGTAAAGCCGCGGCTGAACGCTTCCGCCAGCACGCTGCGCTCGGCGTCCGTTGCACGCCAGGAATCGTCTTGCTGCCCCGCTTCGCGCGCCGCCAACAGGCGGTCAAGCACCGCGCGGTACACGGACACCACAGCGTACACGTATTCGGGCGACTTCATGCGGCCTTCGATTTTCAACGACGCCACCTGGGCATCCAGCAGCTGGTCCAGCAGATCGATGCTGCACAGATCCTTCGGGGAAAGCAGATGCTCGCCCGGTGCGGGAAGCGGCTTGCGCACGGCCTTGTTCTTGAGCTCGTAAGGCAAACGGCACGCCTGAGCGCACGTTCCGCGGTTTGCTGAGCGCCCGCCAATCATGGACGACATGTAGCACTGCCCGGAATAGCACACGCACAACGCGCCGTGGCCAAAAACTTCGGTCTCCATGCCTAAGCTTTCCGCTTCGGCAGAAAGCAGCTCGATTTGCTCCAACGACAGCTCGCGTGCCAGCGTGATGCGCGCCGCACCCAAGCTGTGAGCCGCCTGCACGCCGGCAAGGGAATGCGTGTTCATTTGCGTTGAAATGTGCAAGCGCGCCTGCGGAAGCGTACGCGTCAGTTCGGCGGCAATGCCAATATCCTGCACAATGAACGCATCCACGCCGGCACGATACGCCTGGCGCATGGTTTCCATGGCGCGCGCGACTTCGCCTTCGAAAATCACCGTGTTGAACGTCAAATATACCTTCACGTTGCGCAAATGAGCGTAATCGCACGCGGTGCGCAGCGTTTTCAGCGTGAAATTGTCAGCTCCGCGCCGCGCATTAAACGAATCAAGCCCCAGGTAAACGGCATCGGCACCGGCGCTAACGGCAGCGCACAGGGCGTCAAAGCTGCCCGCAGGGGCAAGTAATTCCATCTTTTTGGACATAACAGAGTACCTCCACATGTAAAAATTTGCTTCGTGGTAGTATACCCTATTATGAATACACGAAGAAAACAGCGCGAATCGCGCACACATGCACCGGCTTGGGTCCTTCTGTTCATTGTTGCCGCCATCTGTTTTGTGGGGGTCGTTGCTGTACGCAGCGTTTTGAGCGTGACCGCGGGCTGGACCGAAGATCTGCCCAGCGTCGTTGAATCGGACGCATTCAACTATTCGGAGAAATCGACGGTGTACGCCGCCGACGGCAAAACGGTTCTGGCGGAATTCCGCTTGGAGAACCGCGAGCCGCTTACGAATTTGAGCGACGTTTCCGAGCTTCTGGTCAATGCAACGGTGGACACCGAGGACAACCGCTTCTACGAGCACAACGGCGTGGACCTTATTGGCATCACGCGCGCCGTGGTGAACAACCTTATGGGCGGAAGTCTGGAGGGCGCCTCGACCATTACCCAACAGCTCGTGCGCAACACCATTCTGTCCGATGAGATGACCACCATCTCGCTTGAGCGTAAGATTCGCGAAGCGGAGCTTGCTCTGGAGATGGAGAAATACTACTCGAAAGACGAGATTTTGCTGATGTACCTGAACACCATTAATTATGGTGATGGCGCATACGGTATTGAGGCCGCATCGATGCACTACTTCAGCAAGCATGCTTCTGAGTTGACGCTGGTGGAAGCCGCAACGCTGGCAGGCATTCCCCAGTCACCGTCGAACTGGAACCCCGTTTACAACCCCGAAGGCTGCAAGGACCGCCGCAACGTGGTGCTTTCGCGCATGCTGACCGCGGGGCATATCACCCAGGCGCAATACGCTGAAGCGGCCAGCAGCGACTTGAATCTGAACCTTGAGGACGAAAGCCAAGAAGACGGCATTTACCGGTACCCGTATTTTACGTCGTACGTGCGCACGTGGCTTCTGAACGAATACTCCATGAACGACATCTTCGCCGGCGGTTTGAAGGTATACACCACGCTTGACGTGGAGAAACAGGATATTGCCGAGCAAACCGTTGCGGACCAGGCCGAACGCATGGAAGACGGCTTGGAGTCGGCCCTGGTTGCCGTTGACCCCTCGAACGGCCACGTTGTTGCTATGGTGGGCGGCGAGGACTACCGAGAGAACCAGTTCAACATTGCAGCTCAGGGCGGGCGCCCCACGGGTTCATCTTTCAAGGTGTTCACGCTTATCGCTGCGATTGAGGCAGGAATCAACCCCACAACGCTGGTTGATTGCTCTTCTCCCTACAAGCTGAAAAGTGGCCTGGGCACCGTAGAGAACTACGGCGGCATCAATTACGGCACGCGCTCGCTGCAGTCGGCCACCGCGGTTTCTTCGAACACCGCGTACGTGCAGCTGCAGGAATACCTGGGCGGTCAGGCGGTCATCGACGTGTGCAAACGCATGGGCGTTGACACAAGCGACCTGATGAACGTTGACACGCTGACCTTGGGCGTTTTCGACATCACGCCGCTGGAGATGGCAAGCGCATACGCAACGCTGGCGGCGGGCGGCATCCATTACGACCCCGTGGTGGTCAGCAAGATTTCCAACAGCAAAGGTGAAACGGTCTATGAGAACAAGCAGGAAGGCGAGCGCGTTTTGAGCGAGTCGGTCTGCGGCGCCGTGACGTCCGTGCTGCAAACGGTGTTCACGCAAAGCGACGGCACTGCCGCATCGGCGCGTTTGGAGGGCGGACGCGAAGTTGCCGGCAAAACCGGTACGACCAGCGATTTCCACGACCACACGCTGATTGGCTACACGCCTGACCTGGCCTGCGCCTGTTGGATTGGCGATCGCTTCGCGCAGATTACCTCCGAGGATTTGAGTTGCAACGCCATGTTCAAGGAGTTCATGGACGCAGCGCTTGCCTCCACACCGATGCACTCCTTCCCCACGTACAAGGATCCCGAGTACAACAACAAGTGGAACGCTGGCTTGAGCGCGAAGAGCACTGAAGACGACGAGGCAGACGAGAAGAATAAAGACAAGACGGAAGGCACCGAGGGTACTGAGAGCGGCGGCACGACGGGTGGCGGCGATGGTGATGCAACTGGCGGCACCGAAGGCGGCGACACGTCGGGAGGCACAACGGGCGGCACGACGGGCGGCACCGAAGGCGGCGGCACCGAAGGTGGTGGCTCGACAGGCGGCGGTGGCACAACAACGCCCGAGCCGTCGAAGCCGGAGTCGTAGCGAGCTGCAGAAGCCGGAAATCCGCGTCGCGAAAAAACTTTTATCGCAGTTTCTGCAAGCAGGTTCGTTCACGCGAACCTGCTTTTTTGTTGACAAATTACCCCACCTTTTGTCAACAAGGCGCGGTAATGTTAAAAAGTAACGGGGTCTTTTTCACATTGCAACCGACTAGCAACCTTTCAAGGACGCATTCGCAGGTTCGAGCCCCGTCGCCCCAGGCTTACTGCGACCATCTTGTCGGAAAACGGGCGCAGATGCGCAAAATATTCCTGTTCGGGGCAGGTTGAAGGGACGCTAACTCTCATTCATCCCTTGCCTCCAAATCACGACCTGGGCTTTTGCAGGTTCACTTTGTCTCAAACAACGCTATCTGGTCTGCAATCGCTCCCCAAGGTGCCCCGAACGGGAATATTTTGCACATTCGAGCGAAAAAAACGACAACATGCCGCCGACGGGTCGGGATGAACCCGCAGCGAACTTGCCCCAGCGGCGCCGACCGTGTTGAAACCCCAGCACACCGCAACATGGCACAAGAAAACCCGAGGTGCGCAGGGCGCCTCGGGTTTTCGAATGCTCAAAATGTTGACAAAAGGTGGGGTAATTTGTCAACAAAAACGAAGGCGACCCCGGGA
>CAKTVK010000109.1 GCA_934623455.1 uncultured Eggerthellaceae bacterium
GCTTTTTTTCGGGCGAATTCACGTACACGAATGCCGTACCGCGATCCTGGCAATACAGGTACATCTTCTGAATGTAGTCGGCATAGGCGGTCAGGTAATCCATATCAACTTGCTGATCTTCGTCCGCCTCAAACCAGAAATACGCCTGGCCATCAAGCCCGTATTCGTACAGCGGGTGCGCTAAATACCGAAACGCCATGTTGTTGAACGCGCCATACAGAGAAAGAAGCTGTGCGCGGTCGGAAATACGATCTTGCAGGTACTCTTCCAACTGATTGCGATATTCTTCATCGGTTTCGAAATCCGCGCGCTCGGGCCGCACCATAAGATAGCGATTGTCCGCATCGCTAAATACCTGCTCATCTTCGTTCATGGTCAAAACGGGAACAACCAAGCACGCCACCAAAAGAACGAGCATCGCTACTTTGCTGATTTTCTGAATCACGCCATGCCTCTTCCCCTAGAACTGCGCGTACAAAAACGGACTATAAGTGCTGTTCAGAATGAAGCTCATGCTAATGAGCAGCAAAAGCGGAGTACCCACAGCGCTTACGATGTTCCAAACCGCCGTATTTCCGAAGTGCTCTTTCAACTTGGGAACAACCGGCGTGGACAAAACAGCAGAGACTACCAGAAGAACAAGCACGCGATTATCGGCGTAATAGAAAAAGCCAAACGGCAGCTCGGGCGCCTCTTTGACCATGCCAACCATGGCAAACAGAAAGTCTTTAGCCTGATGCACGTCGCTCGCACGGAAGATAACCCACCCCGCAACAACTACAGTCATGGTAAAAAGCCAGGTCAAGACAGAGGGAACCTTAAAGCGCGGCAAAACATACGTGCGGTAAAGACGATCGATGACCATGAAGAAGGCGTACCACAAGCCCCAAAGCACGAAATGATTCGAAGCGCCGTGCCACAAGCCGGAAACGAAAAACACCACAAGCAAGTTGAAATACACGTTGCCGCGACGGCTTCCGCCCAACGGGAAATACAGGTAATCGCGCAGCCACGACGAAAGCGAAATATGCCAGCGATTCCAAAATTCGCCCACCGTTTTCGAAATGTAGGGGTAATTGAAGTTCTCCTCAAAGCGAAAACCCAGCATAAGGCCTATACCCAAAGCCATATCAGAATAGCCCGCAAAGTCAAAGAACAACTGGAACGTGTAGCAGAGCGCCCCTAGCCAAGCAAACGGCGTATCGATTGCTTCCAAAGCGAAGACCATATCCGCTGTTTGCCCCAACGTGTTCGCAATGATGACCTTCTTCGCCAGGCCAATCACGAAACGCCGCGCGCCGCTTGACACATCATCCAAGCAGGGGCGCGCGGGGCAATCTTCGTCGGGACGAAACATTTGCCCGTAGCGAACAATGGGGCCGGACACTATCTTCGCGAAGAAGAACGCCCAAAGCGCAACGTTTAAAAGATTGCGGTCGGCCTTGATTGTTCCGCGGTAGACATCCATGAAGTACGAGATAAGCGAGAATACCAAAAACGAGATGCCCAACGGTTGGATCAGATTAAGCGGTTCGTATTGGACCGAGGGGACGAATCTCTGCAGTGTTTCAAGGAAGTAATCAGTGTACTTGTAGTAGACCAGAAATGCCACGGATGCTATCACGGCAACGGCAAGGACGAGTTTCTTCGTCGCACCTTGAGTTGTATCTATAACCAGGGAAAACACATAGGTTGCCAGCACCGCCGCTATCAAAAGAGGCAGATATTCTGCAGCAACCCAATAATATGCGAACGCGCTTGCCGCAAGCAAAATGCCCTTGGCCAGGCTTTTTGCCACCACTCCTTCGCCGTCGATAATGCGCACGCCGTAATATGCCGCCAACGTAAGCGGCAGCACCAGGCACAGGAATATCAGCGATGTAAGCGACAAGAAGGAATCCTTCCGAACGCGATTTTAGAAAAGTGATAGGTAAGTTTACTATTATTAGCCAAAAAGGACCGAAAGCGCCCGAGATGAAAGGGAAATGTCAAATTTGTTGCCCGAGCAATCTTCGCCATCCATCTGAGCTGGGACATTATGCTCGAATTGGACCGAAAGGCGTGCCGCGCGGCGCAGCTCCATGCTGGCAGAGCCCACATGTTTTCCATTTTTCGCACGCGCGAAAAGCGCAATAGCGCCAATCAGGCCAATGGGCGGGTGCGCGATGCAAATGTCGAAAAGGCCATCATCGAGCTGCGCATCGGGGCAAATGCGAAAACCGCCGCCGTACGTACGGCCCAGCTGCACGGCAAATGTCAGGGATTGCCCCTGCTCGGGTGCATTGCCATCGAAAGTTGCCCGATAGGAATGCATATCGCGATGAAAGACCAGCTGGTTGATGCCTGCTTCGAAGTACAGCGCGTTGCCCGTCTTGCTCGTGCGCTTGCGGCGCTGCACGGTGTCAAGCGCAATGGCGGCATCAATGCCAAACGAGAGCGTTTGCACGAAATACTGGCCGTTGCACAACCCCACGTCGGCAGAGCGGATGTCGCCCGTCAAAAGTTGGGCACAGGCGGTGTCAACGTCTTCGGACATATTCAGCGTACGCGCGTAATCGTTGCCCGATCCCACAGGAATAATGCCGAAAACAGGGCGTTTTTCCTGATCAACGGCCATTAGACCATTCGCCGCTTCGTGGATGATGCCATCGCCGCCCAGGGCAATGACCGTCTGATAGCCCTGAAGTGCGGCATCTGTTGCCAACTGCACGGCATGCAAAGGAGCCGTAGTGGCAATGCAATCCACCGCAACACCCACCTGCTCAAGCACACGCGCGGCATGCGCGCCGGCAGCCGCCCCCCTCCCGTTTTGGGAGGCGGGGTTCACGATGAGCAGCGTGTGTCCCAGGCAATTTGTCATACGCCCCAGTATAGCACTGCAAGGCAGAGGCCGCGCTCACGACGCCCCGCACGCGATGTTAAAAAGTGACGGGGTCTTTTTCACATCCGTGAATAATCCCGCGCTTGGGAGTCTTTTCGCATCCGTGAATAATCCCGCGCCCACTTACCCCTCTGCCAAGCACCTGCAAGGCGCCAAAACAACAACCCCACCCTTTGTTGACAAAAGGTGGGGTAATTTGACAACAACTGCGAAAGAGGGACTAGCAGCCGTATTCTTTTGCGAGCTCTTCGCGCATCTTGTACTTCAAAATCTTGCCCGCCGCATTCATAGGGAACGAATCCACAAACTTGATGTAGCGCGGAACCTTGTGGCGCGCAATGCGCTCGACCATAAACGTGCGCATCTCTTCCTCGGTCATTTCCTCGCCGTCTTTCAGGATGATGCACGCCGCGGCCTCTTCGCCGTATTTCTTATCGGGCACGCCCACGACCTGCACATCTTGCACTTTAGGATGCGTGTAAACGAAGTCCTCGATCTCTTTGGGATACAAGTTCTCGCCACCGCGGATGATCATGTCCTTCAAGCGACCGGTAATGATATAGCAAGGCAGCATCTTGCCGTTTTTGTCGGTGTAGCGCTCGTTGTACACGCGGCACGCCAGGTCACCGGAGTGCAGCCAGCCTTCCGCATCAACCGCGCCGCACGTCTCGTTGGGCATCTTGTAGTAGCCCTTCATGGTGTTGTAGCCGCGGCTGCAGAACTCGCCGTTTTCGCCATCGGTCACTTCCTCGCCCGTTTCGGGGTCTACGATCTTGCACTCGATATAGGGGAAGTCGTGGCCCACGGTCTCGGTGCGCAAGTCAAGCGAATCGGTCCATTCGCTCATGGTAGAGCCGGGCGCGCTTTCGGTCTGGCCGTACACAGATATAATGCCCGTCATGTTCATCTCATCGGGCTGCGCTGCACGTTTCATCAGATCAGCGGGGCATCCAGCGCCCGCCATAATGCCCGTGCGCATATGCGAGAAATCGGTTTTCTTGTAGTCGGGGTGGTTGAACATGGCAATGAACATGGTGGGCACGCCGTTGAAGCACGTGATGCGCTCCTGCGTAATGCAAGAAAGCGACGCCTTCGCCGAGAAATACGGCATGGGGCACATGGTTGCACCGTGCGTCATGGAGCTGGTCATGGACAAAACCATGCCGAAGCAGTGGAACATGGGCACTTGAATCATCATGCGGTCAGCCGTGGACAAGCCCATGCGGTCGCCGATGGTCTTGCCGTCGTTCACCACGTTGCGATGCGTGAGCATAACGCCCTTAGGGAAGCCCGTAGTGCCGGATGTGTATTGCATATTGCATACGTCATCGGGCTTAACGGCAGCGGCCATGCGCAGGATTTCCTCTTTGGGCACCAGCGAGCTGCGATCCATGGCTTCTTCCAATGTCAGGCAGCCAGGCATTTTGAAGCCCACGGTAATAACATTGCGCAAGAACGGCAACTTCTTGCAATGCAGCTGCTCGCCGGGCACCGTATCTTTGATTTCGGGACACAGCTCGTTGATGATCTGCACGTAATTGGAATCCAGCGCGCGGTCAATCATGACAATCGTGTGCGTGTCGGACTGCCTGAACAGGTACTCTGCCTCGTGGATCTTGTACGCGGTATTCACCGTTACCAGCACGGCGCCGATTTTCGTTGCCGCCCAAAACGTGATGTACCACGCAGGAACATTTGTTGCCCAAATGGCCACTTTGCTACCCGGCTTCACGCCCATGCTCACCAAAGCACGCGCGAAGTTATCCACGTCCTCGCGGAATTCTTCGTAGGTACGCGTGTAGTCAAGCGTGGTGTACTTGAAGGCATACTGGTTGGGGAACTCTTCCACAATGCGATCAAGCATCTGCGGAAACGTCAAATCTACCAGGTCGTATTTAGGCCACACGAACTGACCGGTGCTGTCGTGGTTCCACTGCAACGAGCGGCCTTTCGCTCCCTTCGTGCTGGCGAAGCGGTCCATATAGTTCACGAAATGCGGCAGAATGATTTCAGGCTCGGTTACGTCCTCCATCCATTCGGGCATCCATTCCAACGAAATGAAGCCGTCGTAGTCAATGGAAGAAAGCGCCAGCATCACTTCATCCAGCGGCAAAACGCCCTCGCCCACCAGCGCGGGGCTGTGGTCGGCTTCGGAGTCCACCAGGTGCACGTGCTTCACATACGCGCCCAAATTGCGGATGGTGATGGCAGGTTTTTCCTCAAACTCCCAATACGGATGACGCACCGACCACAACGCGCCCAGGTAATCGCTTGCGTACGCGTCCATGAGTTCGCGCAGGCGCGCCGTATCGGCGTAAATGCCCGTTGTCTCAATGAGCACGGACACCTTCTTTTCTTCGGCGTACGGCATAATGGCGGAAAGCGAGGCACGCGCTGCCTCTTCGTTGCCGGCAACAGCAGTTACGCACACGCCCGTTGCGAACACTTCGCTTGCAATGTTGATGAACGCCGTGAGCTCTTTCGTGTGATCCTGGCCGTCAGCAATATCGACAGACGTATTGAGCACCGGAATCTGCAGGCCTTTTTCGCGCAGCTCGCGCGCCGTTGCGTGCGTGTTGTAAATATGGAAGGGTGCACCCTTGCCCACCAGCTCTTCGTTTTTCGCAACATCGAACACTTCAATGCCGTTGAAATCCATTTCTTCGGCCAGGCCTACCAATTCGTCCCAAGAACGCTCAGACCAGCCCTTTGTGGAAAAAGACAGTTTCATTAGTTTTGCTCCTCGTAGACGATTTTGTTCAAAGCGTTGATGTAGGCGTGAATGCTCGAGCCAATAATGTCGGTCGAAATACCGCGACCCGAATACACCTTGCCGTCGGAGACCAGCTTGATCACAGCCTCGCCCATGGCTTCCTGACCCTCGGTCACAGCCTGAATCTGGAATCCATCCAGCTCATAACGGCGGCCGATAATCTTCTCGATAGCATGGAACGCAGCATCAATGGGGCCATCGCCCAAAACGATGCTCTCAATCGTCTCGCCGTTTTTCGCCATTTTCACGTGAGCAGAAGCCGTTGCAATGTTGCTCGTATTGATAACGTAGCTATCAAGCACGTACGTTAGCGGGACCTGCAGCGCAGCGCTTGCCACAATGGCGTCAAGCTCCAGGCTGCCCACTTTCTCTTTCTTGGAGGCAATGCGCACGAACGCCTCGTACACTGCCAGGGCATCTTCTGCGGAAAGGTCGTAGCCCAACTTCTCCACGCATGCCATCACTTGCTCTTGGCTGTCGTGCACCGTGAGCACCATGGTTTCATCGCTTTGGATGGCCGCAGCGGAAAGTGCGGCGCCCTTCGCTTCGCCACCTTCGCAAATGCGTGCGATTTGAGCCGTGATGCGATCGATTTCCGTGGTACGAACCGAGCATGCTGCTTGGCACGCGTCCTGTTTTGCCGAGAGGATCTTCGCGATTTTTTCCGTGGAAGCAACGTTCAGGGCATACGATGCTGTTTTGATTTCGCCTGCGCCTTCCATAACGGCGGCAATCACGCATGCATCGGCCATGGCCAAATCATCGCTGCAGGAAACGCCCAGCACCACGTTTGCCAAAGCGGGAACGGCCTGGTACAGGTCGCGAATGAACTGCGCGAATTCGCCAGGCAGCATCTTTCCTGCCGTGTCGCACACCGTGACGGTGGTTGC
>CAKTVK010000110.1 GCA_934623455.1 uncultured Eggerthellaceae bacterium
GAAAGGGGACAAAGCGAAAGAACGGAGGAATGAGTACCGTTGGATTGTCATCAGGGAAAGTAGGCGAAGGGACAGAGGGTAGGCATCGTTTTTATCACGAGGGAAGAAATCGGAAGGAAGCAGGCGAAGGGACAGAGGGTAGACGCCGTTATTCGCCATTGGAAACAGAAGAGGGGACGAAAAAAGAGATTCGCCCGGTGTTCTCAGGCGGCATTTGCGCTGATGGAGATTCGGCTGGGACCTAAAGCTATGCTTGTTTCAGTTGCACGTCAAGAGCGTCGTTTTCCAGGGCAGCGCGACCCATCACCGCACATGCCTTATCGAACCAGGGCTCTTCAACAGAATTATCGCGATAGACAACAAGGCACGTTGGATGACAGATATCCTCCAGGCAATCGGAAAGCGCTGCAAAGTTTCCCCCGTAATACGCAGGAAAGTCAAGCTCACGGCAGAGATACGCATGCAGCTGCTCAGTCGATTGAAAATCGCGTTCGCGTATTATGACCGTTTTCATAACCCAACCCTTCCCTTTCCTCTTCCCACAAACACATAATGGCTCACACCACGATATTGCACGCTTCCAGCACGTAATGCAAAGGAACAAGCCCCCTTCCCTGCGCACACCACCTCATGAAAGCGCATCGGGGACAACAAGATCGGGTAGCTAGGCAGGAAGCGACGCGAAGCTAATAGAACTGCGTAAACGACTGGTAATGGTCATCTGTATAGAAAATCAGCCCGTCATTTGAATAGCAGATGCGCTTTGCCCCGCGATACCCGCCTGCATAATCGATGTCGCACTCTTTCCACGTGCGTCCACTTTTCTCGGGCAACAAGCCATCGTCGTTATAAAACGTGCCACCGCCAATCGATTTACCAGGACAAACATCCCACAAATTGCCTTTTTCGGCGTCCCAACCGGCTTTTTTCGCTTTCGTCTTGGAAATATAATTGGCAGGCAGCTTTTGGTAAAGATGCAGATAGAGCGCCACATGGTCTTTGTCGGTGTAGGTACCGTCTTCGGAAACGGAAACATCGCCCGACGAGCCGCCGACATCGGCCCCCGCTGCGGCCGCTCCGCCGCCCGACGCCGCACCGCCGGTCGCACCCGCACCCGATGCCGCCGCACTCGCAGCCCCACCAGCTCCCGCACCGCCCCAAAGGGCGCACCCGGGCAGCAACGCCAGGCAAAATACCAGCAAAAACGCCACAAGGGAAGACAGAAGCGTCTTCCCTTGCTGAAACATCGTTTGCGTAAATGCGTTGAACGTATGTCGCGTACGCGCCACGTTACTCGCTTTCCGCCGCAGCCGCATCGGCCTGAACCGGCTCCAGCGCCTTCTTCTTGCCATTATGCGACTTCGCACAGGTAGCCACCGCACCGGACATTGCAATCAGCGCGATAACGTTCGGCAGAACCATGAGCTGGTTGAACATGTCCTGCATCTCCCACACCAGGTCGTTGGAAAGCAGCGATCCCAGGAACACGAAGAACACCGCCAGAACAGAGAACACGGGAAGCGCCTTCTTGCCAAACAGGTACACGAAGTTGATCTTGGAGAACAAGTTCCAACCCAAGATGGTGCTGAAAGCGAAGAACAGCAGGCAGATAGCCACAAATGCATTGCCGAAGCCCGAACCGAACATCGTGCCGAACGCGTACTGAGCCATGTTCGTCTTATTCAAACCAGCCGCGGCAATAAAGTCGTACGCCTGCGTGTTGATGGCGCCGTCCTGAATGTAAACAGCAGAGATAACAACCAATGCGGTCATGGTAACCACAACGAACGTGTCAACGAAAACGCCAATGAAAGCAACAACGCCCTGCTCGTGCGGATCCTTAACGTTGGCCTGCGCGTGTGCATGAGGCGTAGAACCCATACCGGCTTCGTTGGAGAACAAGCCGCGCTTAGCACCCTGCGTCATTGCCGCGATAATGCCGCCCACAGCACCGCCGAAATACGCCTCGGGGTTAAATGCGCTCTCGAAAATCAACGCAAATGTTGCAGGAATGGTGTCAAGACGCGTGCACAGAACAATCAAGCCGCCCACCAGGTAAATCACAGCCATCAGGGGAACCAGCTTCTCCGTAACGGATGCGATACGGGAAACACCGCCCACGAACACGAAGCCCGCAACAAGCGCGATGATGATACCCACAATCCAAGGAGCAATGCCGAACGCCGTAGAGCACGTAGAAGCGATAGAGTTCGACTGAACCATGCAACCCATGAAGCCCAAAGACAAGATAATTGCCACGGCGAAGAAGGCCGCCAGGAACTTGCCCAAACCGCCCTTGAACGCGGTGCGGATGTAGTAAACCGGGCCACCATGGACCGCGCCATCTTCGTCAACCTTCTTGGTCATCTGCGCCAGAACAGCCTCGGCATAGTTCGTGGCCATGCCCAAGAACGCAATGATCCACATCCAAAGGATAGCACCCGGGCCGCCCGTCAGGATTGCGCCGCACGCACCAACGATGTTGCCCGTGCCTACCTGAGCGGCAATAGCGGTTGCCAGCGCCTGAAATGAGCTCATGCCGCTTTCTTGCTTGCCGCCGCGCAGCGAAAAGCCGCTGAACATGCGACGCCAGCCTTCGGCAAAGCAGCGAATCTGCACGAAACGCGTGCGGATGGTAAAGAACAGACCTGTTCCCACCAACAAAAAGAGCAAAACGTAATTGGATAGATACCCGTTGATAGTTGTGACTACCCCGAGAGCAGCTGCCTCCATAATCCCTTCTTTCTTTCTGCAGCGCTAACTGCGGTTTTAGTCTCTGAAGAGGGATAAGGCAGGCACCACGATGCCACACAATCAACCCCAGCTCTGTCCTTTAGCCTGAGAGATTCGGCGGCCAACCTGCGCGGGCGGCTCACCTTGCACCTTCGGCACTCATTCAAGAGTTCTCCAGAGCTTCCTCCGCACTCTGTTTCTCCGTCCATTGTGGAAATCCAAAGCGTTTCATAGGAAGGTAATGAATAATACGAAGATGGATTATGAGCATGTAACAATTCCAAAACAAGTGCGAAACAATTTGCTTGGGGGCGTGCGGTAGACACAGCGCCGTAAACGGTAAAAGTGCGCTTGTTGTGCGGTGGCGAAGCAGCTGCGACGCTGCCGAGCTCGACAGCCATGCAAGTTGCGGCGCCATCCGGTCACCGTTGCGGAGTGGGCAACGGCACTGCCAGAAACCGTTGCAGAGCAGGCTACCGCATGCCAGCCACCGCCGCAAACGGCAAAAAAAAGCGCCTCCACCGTACGGTAGAAGCGCTTTCTTGAAGTCGAAACAACACGCGAAACGCGCATGCGGCCTTCCCGCAATCCTCTACGCGATGCCTGTGGCTACCCGCGCTGCAGCTCACACGTCAACGCGATGCATATGGCCTTCCTGCAATCCTTTACGCGAAGTACGCCACGCCGCCTTCGATAAGCGGCTGGAAGTTGTTGCCCGGCACGTTCTTATACAGACCCGCACCCGCGCGCTCAGAGTGGCCCATCTTGCCCAGCACACGGCCATCGGGGCTTGTGATACCTTCAATTGCCAGAACGGAGCCGTTGGGGTTCACGTTCCAATCCATAGAGGGAACGCCCTGCTCATCAACGTATTGTGTGGCAATCTGACCCGCCGCCTTCAGCTGCTCAAGCAGCTCGGGCGAAATCACGAAGCGGCCTTCGCCGTGGCTGATGGCGATGTTGTGGACATCGCCCACCTGGCAGCGCGAAAGCCAGGGGCTCAAATTCGACGCCACACGCGTGCGCACCAAGCGGCTCTGGTGACGGCCAATCTCGTTGAACGTGAGCGTGGGGCACGCATCGTCCATGGGACGGATATCGCCATACGGCACCAAACCCAGCTTCACAAGCGCCTGGAAACCGTTGCAGATGCCCAACATCAGGCCATCGCGGTTCTGCAGCAGGTCACGCACTGCCTCGGTCACTTCCGGAGCGCGGAAGAACGCGGTGATGAACTTCGCAGAACCATCGGGCTCGTCGCCGCCAGAGAAACCACCCGGCAACATGACAATCTGGCTCTCGCGGATAAGCTGCGCCAGACGCTGCGTGCTTTCAGCAACGGCAGCAGGCGTCAAGTTGTTGATAACGAACGTCGTGGCAGCGGCACCCGCGCGCTCGAACGCATGAGCGGTGTCATACTCGCAGTTCGTACCCGGGAACACGGGGATGATCACGCGCGGCTGAGCGATCTTGCCAGAGAACACGTGCGGAGCGGCAGCCGTGTAGCTCACGGTCTCAACGGCTTCGCCTGCCTTGCGGTACGGATACACCGGCTCAAGCTTGCCTTCCCAGGCTTCCTGCAACTTGGTCAAGCACACGTGCGCATCACCCGCAGCAAGCACATAATCGCTGGTCGTCGTACCAATTTCCATCACACTCAGCGCCTCAGTGGCGGCGGGAAGCGCGGCATCCGACGCCAGCTCCACCAGGAAGCTGCCGTATGCGGGAACGAACAGCTTGTCGGCCGCGAAATCGCCCGCAAGCGCAACGCCCAGTTGGTTGCCAACACACATCTTGAACAAGGCTTCTGCCAGGCAGCCGTAGCCCGCCGTGGACACCGCCAGCGCGTCATGGGAAGCCGTGAGGGCCTCCACCGCGTCAAGCGCTTCCTGCATGCCCTGGACCTGCGGCATAACGCCATCTCCCTGGTACGCCGGCGCAATCAGCACCACGCGATTTCCTGCAGCCTTGAACTCAGAGGACACGATGCGGTCCACGTTTCCGCAAGCAGTGGCGAAGCTGATAAGCGTAGGCGGCACATCCAAGTCCTCAAAGCTGCCGGACATGGAGTCCTTGCCGCCAATGGATCCAACGCCCAGGTCAACCTGCGCCATGAGCGAGCCCAGAAGCGACGCCGTGGGCTTACCCCAACGCGCAGGGTCTTCGCGCAGGCTGCCGAAGTATTCCTGGAACGTGAAGTACGCGTCCTTGCGCGAGAAACCGGCCGCAATGAGCTTCGAAATGCTTTCCACAACGGCAATGTACGCGCCCACAAACTGGTTGCTCTCGGACAGATACGGGTTATAACCCCAGCTCATACCGCTGCACGTAGTGGTCTCGCCATCAACGGGAAGCTTTGCGACCATGGCCATGTTCGGCGTGAGCTGCGTTTTACCGCCAAACGGCATAAGCACCGTAGCCGCGCCGATCGTGCTGTCGAAGCGCTCGGAAAGACCCTTGTTGGACGCAACGTTGATATCGGTCAGAACGCCCGCCAAGCGATCTTCAAGCGACGCGCCTTCCGTAGCGGCCCAAGCAGGAGCGTACGCACCACCCTGCTGCACATGAACGTCCATGCTCTTCGGGGCGCCGTTGCTGTTCAAGAACGCACGCGAAAGATCAACAATCGTATCGTTGTTCCAGGTCATACGCACGCGCGGTTCCTGCGTAACAACAGCAATCGGCGTGGCCTCCAAGTTTTCCTCGTGTGCGAGCGCAATGAACGCATCCACATCTTCGGCGGCAAGTGCCACGGCCATGCGCTCCTGGCTTTCGGAAATGGCCAGCTCCGTGCCATCCAGGCCGTCGTATTTCTTCGTCACGCGGTTCAGATCAATTTGCAAGCCATCGGCCAGCTCGCCCACGGCAACGGAAACGCCGCCCGCGCCAAAGTCGTTGCAGCGCTTGATCATGCGGCACGCATCGCCGCGACGGAACAAACGCTGAATCTTGCGCTCAACAGGCGCGTTACCCTTCTGGACCTCGGCGCCGCACGTCTCAATGGAGCTCGCATCGTGCGCTTTCGAGGAACCCGTGGCGCCGCCGATGCCGTCGCGACCCGTGCGACCGCCCAAAAGAACAATAACGTCTGTAGGAGCAGGCGTCTCGCGACGAACGTGGTCGGCGGGCGTGGCACCCACAACTGCGCCCACTTCCATGTGCTTTGCAGCATAACCGGGGTGATACACTTCGCTGACCTGGCCTGTTGCCAAACCAATCTGATTGCCGTAGCTCGAATAACCCGCAGCCGCCGTGGTTGCCAGCTTACGCTGCGGCAGCTTGCCAGGGATGGTTTCGGAAACCGGCACCAGTGGATCAGCGCACCCGGTCAAACGCATGGCCTGGTACACGTAGCTGCGGCCCGAAAGCGGGTCGCGGATAGCACCGCCCACGCACGTTGCCGCGCCACCGAACGGCTCGATTTCGGTAGGATGATTGTGCGTCTCGTTCTTGAAAAGATACAGCCAATCCTGCTCTTCCCCGTTCACGTCGCACTTGATCTTCACCGTGCAGGCGTTGATTTCCTCGGATTCGTCCAGATTCTTCAGGATGCCCTTCGCCTTCAAATACTTCGCGCCAATAGTGCCCATGTCCATAAGGCAAACGGGTTTCTCGTCGCGACCCAGCTCGTGGCGCATGGCAAGGTATTTCTCGAAGGCGGCAGCCACGGCGGCGTCGTCGATCACGGGGTTCGTGAGTTCAGTGCCAAACGTAGTGTGGCGGCAGTGATCGGACCAGTACGTGTCAACAACCTTGACTTCAGTAATAGTAGGGTTGCGCTTTTCGACCTCGCGGAAATGCTTCTGGA
>CAKTVK010000111.1 GCA_934623455.1 uncultured Eggerthellaceae bacterium
CAAGCTGCAACGTTCGGATAATAAATTGTTCTCGAAAACCTACGGTTTAGCCCTTGACTTCATATAGCTGGTCTCCTATCTTCCGGGAGGGCCCTTCGCCCTCGCCTTCGGAAAGGAATTCTCGGACTCATCCGAACGCGTTCGGGTCAGTTCGAGAACAAAACGCAAGTGTTCGGATGAACTTGCAAATTAACTATTCGCAGAAAATGACACGCGAATATGGGGATGAATTATGGTCTTTATTGCAAACTGAGCTGCATTGTGTAAAATTATCAGTTAGCTATGTTTGCTAATAGATTGTGCTTCACGGCATAAACGAGATATATCTGGAGGAAACAAATGAACATGACGGGTTCCGAGCACTTGGCAGTAATCAAGGTCGTCGGCGTAGGCGGCGGCGGAACCAATGCGGTGAACCGCATGGTCGAAGCAGGCGTTCAGGGCGTTGAATTTATTGCCATCAACACCGACAATCAGGCTTTGGTTATGTCCAATGCCGATCGCACGATTCACATCGGCGATGAACTGACGCGCGGTTTGGGAGCGGGCGCGAATCCTGAGATTGGCTGCCAGGCTGCCGAGGAAAGCCGCGCAGAGATTCGCGAGGCTTTGGGCGATGCCGACATGGTGTTCGTTACCGCAGGCGAAGGCGGCGGCACGGGCACGGGCGCTGCTCCTATCATTGCCGAGATTGCGCGTGAGGAAATTGGCGCTCTTACGGTAGGCATTGTTACCAAGCCGTTCTCGTTCGAAGGCCGCACGCGTCGTAACCAGGCAGAGCAGGGCATTGACCTGCTGTCTCAGAAGGTTGACACGCTCATTGTTATCCCGAACGATCGTCTTCTTGAGATTGTTGAGAAGAAGACCAGCATGATTGACGCGTTCCGTATTGCCGACGATACGCTGCGTCAGGGCATCCAGGGCGTGACCGACCTGATCACGATTCCCGGCCTGATCAATCTTGACTTTGCAGACATCCGCACGGTTATGAAGGATGCCGGTACCGCTATGATGGGCATTGGCATTGCTTCGGGTGAGAATCGTGCGCTCGAAGCCGCTCAGCAGGCAACGAACTCCAGCTTGCTGGAGGCTTCCATTGCCGGTGCAACGCGCGTGCTGTTCTCCATTGCGGGCGGTCCCGATCTTACGCTGGCAGAAGTTGACGAAGCCGCTCGTACCGTTGAGGCTTGCGCCGATGAGAACGCCAACATCATTTACGGTCAGATTATCGATGAGCGCATGGAAGACAACGTGCGCATCACGGTTATCGCAACGGGCTTCAAGTCTCAGGCAAGCCAGTCCTCCATGGACTTCTCCAACAAGAACTTGTTCTCGTCCACGGAGCCTTCGTACGCGGCAAGCACGTCTCAGTACAACACGCAGGCAGCTGCTAAGCCGGCAGCAACTTCATCGTACACGTCGCAGTACGCAAACACCGCCGCGGCAAAACCTGCGGCCAGCACGTCTTCATACGGCGCGCCTACCAGCAGCTATTCTGCAAATGCTAATCGCTTCGCCGATGAGGATTACATCCCCGATTTCCTGCGTCGCCAGCGCTAAGTGATGCGCCATGGCGTGCCTGAATCGGCTGCCTTATCCGCATTTGGAGCAGCATACGGTTAATGCCATATCTTTTTTGACAGACGACGCTCTTGCGTCGTCTGTTGGCGTTTATGCCGGGTTTACGTTGCGCTTCGGCGGCGTGAGCAAGCCGCCCTATGATTCGCTGAATTTGGCGACGCATGTGAACGACGATGCGCTGGCCGTGGCTCAAAACAGGCAGCTTCTTCTTGATGTGTTGGGATTTTCCCAGGCGCCCGTACTGGTGCCGAACCAGATTCACGGCACGCATCTCGTTACGGTGGATTGCGGCAACGCAGAAGCGTGGGATACGTATGCGCAGCAAGCAGCAGAAGGAGCCGATGGCATTATCGTCAACGTTCCCGAAAAAGCAGCGCTCCTCTGCTTTGCCGATTGCCTTCCCGCAATTGTCGTGTCCCCTTCGGGACGCTTCGCGGTGCTTCATGCGGGGTGGCGTGGAGCGTTGGCGGGCATCGTGGGGAAGGCCACGCGCGAAATGGCGCTCCAAGATGAAAAAGCGGGTTTCAATGCGGGCGCGGCATCCTATAACCTCTATATTGGCCCCCATATATGCGCTTCGTGTTTCGAAGTTTCCGCAGAGATTGCGCGACAATTTAGTGAAGCGTACGGTTCTGCGGTATTGTTGGATGGGCGACATGTAAATCTTGCCGCTGCTGTTGCTGTCGATGCCCAGCGGGCGGGTCTTGACCCCCAGCGGGTGGCGTGCGCACGTGAATGCACGGTATGCAACGGCGATCGGCTGTTCTCGTATAGAGCAAGCGGCGGCGTCTGTGGGCGCCAGGGTGCTTTCGGAATAAGGAGATAGAGATGAGCGCAGATAAGAATTATCGTACGGTTCGCCAAGAAGTTGACGAGGTATGCAAGCAGGCGGGACGTGACCCGCACGAGGTTTTGCTTATCGGGGTATCCAAAACCGTCGGAACGCCCGAGGTTGCGCTGGCGATTTCTGCGGGCGATCACGACTTCGGGGAGAATCGTCCTGAGTGCCTTGAGGAGAAATCAACGGCGTTTCCTCAGGAAAACTGGCATTTTATTGGCAACGTGCAGTCGCGCGCTATCCCGCATATCGTTCAACATGCCTGCCTTATCCACTCGGTCTACCAGGAGCATCATATCCGAGCTATCGAGAAAGCTGCTGCAAAGCTGGACAAGGTGCAGGATATCCTGATTGAAGTTAATGTTTCGGGCGAAGAATCGAAGGGCGGATGTGCGCCTGCGGATGCGCTTGCGCTGGTAAAAGTGGCTCTTTCGTGCCCTCATGTGTGCCCGCGCGGTCTTATGACTATGGCTCCCCAAGGCGATAAACATATCGCTTTCGAAACATTTACGGGTTTAGCGTCTCTTTTTCGCCAGATTCGCCGGGAAATAGGGGAAAATGATTCGAATACATTCACGGAGCTTTCCATGGGGATGAGCGAAGACTGGCGCGAGGCCATTGCTGCGGGTGCAACAATGATTCGCGTGGGTCGTGCGATTTTTAGCGACTCCTTCACGGAATAGCTTTTTGATCAAGGTGTGACGGTGGCGCGCTGCGCCCAGATTTATTAGGTGGCATTATGGAACTTCCAAAAATCGGATCGTCGGAGGGTGGCATGTTTGACGGTCTCAAATCGAAGCTGGGTTTTGGATCGAAAAACGATTACCATAACGATGGCTACGACGATTACGATGACTACGAAGATGCTGGCTACGACGATTACGACGAGGGCGGCTACGACGATTACGATTCGTACGATAATCGAGGTTCGTATGCCAACGATTACGATAATCGCTCAAGCCGCAATTCCTCGCGGGATTCCTACGATGACCGTTCGGGGCGTTCCTCATATGACCGCCCGTCTGCTTCTGGCGGCGTAACTCGTCCCCGTTTGGTTTCCATCGATGACGTGCGCGCTAACACGCAGCTGGACATCGATACGCATTCCGACTGGAATTCTCGCGCGTCTGAAGGGGCATCTGCCGACCGCGGCGCGTTCGATTTTGAAACGTCGTCGCGCGAATTGCGCTCGGAAGGCCTGAACTCGCTGTTCACGCCCACAACGGATAGCTTCTCGCAGCCCGCTGAACCTCAAACCGCTCCTGAGAAGCCGGCGGTGATCTCGCCGTTGTCCGAGCAGCCAACGCTGCGTCCTGCAGGTTTGTCGTACGAAGCGTTTTCGGCGGTATCCGCGCGTCAGTCAACGGGTCCGGCCCCGCGTCTTCTGACGGTTTTGAAGCCTCAGGCGTATGGCGATGTTGCTCGCATGGCAAAAACGGTGCGCACCGGCGATGTTGCCGTGCTTTGCTTGACGGCAACGCAAGACGCGCTTTCGAAGCGCATCCTAGACTTCTCCTTTGGCGTTGCGAGTGCTTTCGATGCACGTGTTGATTGCGTGGGGAACAAGGTTTTCGCCATTTGCGTGGGCGATGCGCTTTCCGTTGCTGAGCTGCAAGATTTGAAGAATCAAGGTGTTTTGTAGCATGATCATGTCGGGTGATGCAGTCAAAAAAATCGCCCTGATCGGCGGTGGCAAAATGGGTGAGGCCATTATGGCCGGCCTCATTCGCTCGCAAGAGCAGCCTGCGTGCGCGCTGGATGCAACGTGCTTTGAGGTTGCCAATCCGGGTGCGGAGCGTCGTGCGTATCTGGAGGAGACATACGGCGTTTCGTGCGTGGAAGATGGAAGCCTTATCTCCGATACGCCCGATGTGGTCATCCTTGCGGTGAAGCCGCAAGTCTTGCCTGCAGTGGCGGCATCGCTTCGGGCATGTCCCGTTTTCGGTGGCGCTTTGGGTGCAGACGCAGCAGAAAAGAAGCCGCTTTTCGTTTCTATCGCCGCTGGCATTACCACACAAACGCTTCGCTCTCTTCTGCCCAAAGGCGCACGCGTTGTGCGCACCATGCCGAACACGCCGCTTTTGGTGAGCGCCGGCATGACGGCTGTTGTGGGCGATGGGGGAGCGTCGGCGAGCGATGTTGAGCTCGTGCGTGCCTTGTTCGCGTGTTTGGGCGATGCGGTTGTTGTTGAAGAGACCGCCATGGATGCCGTGTGCGCTGTGAGTGGTTCTGGTCCTGCGTACGTTGCCGCATTCATTGAAGCGCTGCGTGATGGCGGGGTGAAGCAGGGGCTTTCGTTTGACTTAGCGCAGAGTTTGGCTCTGCAGACCGTTTTCGGCACCGCTCAGTTGTTGCTTGAAACGAAGCAAACGCCCGAAGTGGTTCGCAAGGCAGTATGCAGCCCGGGCGGCACAACGCTTGCCGCGCTTGACGCCATGAATGAGGCCGGTTTTTCTTCGGTTATTGATAAAGGAGTAGCTGCGGCTACCAAGCGATCCCTTGAGTTAGGAGCTCTATCGTGATCACTGCGCTTATTCGGCTCATTTATGCCGCCGTGGATATCTACACATGGATTATCCTGGCATATTGTATTATGACCTGGTTTCCTGTTGCGACGGGCGTTATTGCGGACATTCGTGATGCGTTGTCCAAGATCGTCGATCCCTTTTTGGGTATTTTCCGTAAATTCATTCCCCCGATTGGCGGAATGATCGACATCAGTCCTATCGTAGCTCTACTTGTATTACAATTTGTCGTGCGCTTTGTTGTGCGCATGCTTCTCTTTCTTTTGTAATAGTTTGCCGGCCGACCTCGAAAGGACGAAAAAATGGCAATTACTTCTACCGATATTCAAAACCAAGGCTTCACCATCAGCAAAAACGGCTATAAAGTCGAAGAGGTTGACGATTTCTTGGAGTATGTGTCCGATGAAATCGATATTCTGAACAGCCACGTTGCAGAGCTTGAAGGTCAGCTGGCAGATGCCGATAACGTTTTTGCGGGCTTTGACAAGCCGGTGCAGACTGAGCCCGAAGTGGTTACCATCGAGTCGAGCGTAGACGAATCGGTTCTGGCGGAAAAAGATGCCCTTATTGCGGATCTGCAGGCGCAGCTTTCCGATGCAAAGGCCGATGGAAGCGCTATTGCGCAGGTTCTTATTGTTGCTCAGCGCAATGCCGATGAAATTGTGTCGAATGCGCAAGTTCAGGCCGGCCAGATTATTGCCCAGGCGCAGGACAAGGCGGCAGAGATCATCAACGATGCAAACGAGAAGCGCGAGCAGGTTGAGCAGGCAATCGACGGCTTGGAAGACGAGCGTGACGAAGTTCGTTCCGGCTACCAGGAAATGCTGAAGAACTTCATTGCCGATGCTACGAGCAAGCTTTCCGCTCTAAGCACCGAAGAGCGCGTGAAGAACAGCGCCCATGGTCGTTTTGCTACAACGCCTGCGGCTTCGAAGCAGACGGTTCAGCCGGTTTCTCGCAAAGATGACGAGTACGTTCCTGCGTTTGCTGTTCCGGCAAGCCAGCCTGTTGTTGCTGCTGCAACGCCCAGTCCGTCTGTGATGGAAAAAGACTTCTCGGGCTTTGGTGACACCGATGACGATTTCGGTTTCGACGACATCGATTAATGACCTCCGCTCAACCGAACATAATTATTACCGTTCGCGTCACGCCCCGTTCGGGGCGTGACGAAGTTATGGGCCGTAAAGTCTTCGAGGATGGAGTCCAGGCCGTATGCGTGCGGGTAACGGCTCCGCCCGATGGAGGCAAAGCGAATAAAGCGGTGTGCAAAGCGGTGGCGTCTTCCCTGGGCGTTCCGAAAACGGCTGTCGAAGTGGTTTCGGGTCATACAGCGCGCAGAAAACAGCTTTCTATCGGCGCGACTGCACTCACAAGTGCTGCTGTTCAGGAATGGCTGAGCTCGCTTCCTTCGCTGTGATCCTTGTTGTTGCGGCGGCACGGGGGAACGCTTTCTCGCAGCTTTCTTGTTTCGTTGGTTGATTTTCATCGTCATCCGAACACTTCCGGCGTGAACGGTGTTTTCGCAGTTAACGGGACGGGCGCTCGTGC
>CAKTVK010000112.1 GCA_934623455.1 uncultured Eggerthellaceae bacterium
GCCAATGCAGTCATACCCATTATCTTTCATGAGTTTTGCCGCAACAGAAGAATCAACGCCGCCGCTCATAGCAATCAGTGCTTTTGTCATTTTTTATCATCCGTACTATCCGCGTTTTTATTCAGGTCAAATCATAATAGCTTGCTGGGGATACGCAACAAGCAAATGGCGAAGCACCACAAAAGACAAAGATAACGGCAAACACAGGCGCAAGAAGATGCCGGATTGCCGCTCCGAAAAGAACCCCAAAAGGTGAAAAAGACCCCGTCACTTTTTCACATACCCGTCACTTTTCACATAAATTGAAAGCTCCCAAGCCGCTCGTACAGCTTGGGAGCCCCTAGGAAGAGAACGCAAAAAATCTGCGTTTTAAACAAATCAAAAAGAAGATGCGCCGTTACGTAAAAGCGCGTCCTCTGGTGACACGAAACAGCCGAAACGCTTACGCATCAAACGTGGTACCTGCATGGATTGCATGCTGAATGGCAAAAGCGTCAACCGCATCGATCGCGGCGTCGTTATTGACGTCGGCAGCCCACAACAGCGTGGCATGCGTCCATGTAGCCGGCAGAATGTACTGCGCATAATCCGCACCGTACTTGCCATTGCCCAAGTCGTACGCAACTTGCGCGTCCACAATGTTCATGCGACCATTGCCATTCACATCGCCCTTCAGGGCATTCGCGATAATGGACACCTGCGCAGGCTGCGTCACCTCAAGCGGGAACTCGCTTGCTTCCACGGGACCAGTAACGAAAGCATCTTTCAAGCTAATGGAGCAGGAATCCGTAGCCTTCAGCGCTTTGAACGTCACTTTCGCCACTTCAATGCCATCATGGGCAGAAGCAGTGTTCGCCAAGAAGCTGAACAGCGCTTCGCTCTTGCCTTCCTCGGGAAGGAACGTAGCATCGGCGGAAAGACTAGCACCCTTCTGGATAGAAGCAATCTCAAGTATATCGGCGTCGAAATCAAGCGTTGCCTGCATGGCGGCAAGACCAGCATTCATGCCCGCAAGCGGAGCAGATGCAGAAGCAGTCACGGTAACGGTGAACGTGTCTCCAACCTTCAATATTTTATCATCAGTTGCTGCAAGTGCTGCCTGATATTCAGGATAAACGGTCTTCGTCAGCTTGTCAGCGTCAACGCCCAGCGGATCATCGGTACGATTGCAATTCTTCACCGTGAAGCATTTCGGATCCCATTTGCCCGTACCCGCCTTGAAATCAGGCAGCGCAACGGAGCTGTTCAGATACGTTGTGCCTTCAGCAGGCGCGGGGTTCGCATACGATGTGTCTACCCACTCGATACGACCAATGCCTTTGCCGGAAGAGCCAAATGCGTACATATTGTTCTCGATAGTGTTGTACTTGTCCAGGCCAGCGATGAAGCCAATGATGGCACCCGTTTCGCTTTCGCCCTGGACGCTGCCCGTCACCACGTTGTTGCTGATGGAACCAGCACCGTTATTCCAGCACTGGTACACGGCGCCTTCGCCGCCGAAGATACCACCAACGCGTGCAACACCGGTAACGCTACCGGACATCGTGCAGTTCATCACCGTGGGGAAGCACGCATTGGGAGCAGATGCCATACCCCAATTCGTCCCTGCGTAGCCAGCGCCCAAAATGCCGCCCACATAGTTGCCCGTTGCTTCAACGGCGCCGTCAAACAAGCAGCCGTCAACAACGAACGCGCCCATGGACTGTCCCTTATCGGCAACAATGCCGCCCACAAAGTTCACGCCTTTGACCGTTGCATGGCTTACGCAATTCTTGATAGTACCGTTGAATTCACCGGCAAATGCGCCAATGTTGCTCTGCTGACCGTCGTAACCAATAGTCACGCCTTCTTCAATGGTGCAGTTCTCGATAGCTACCGCATGAGAACCAGAAGCGTATCCGCCGATGAAGCCGGACATCAAAGTGCTGGAGCCAGACTTCAACGTTACGTTCTTAATGGAAATGCACGCACGAGAAGAACCCGTGGTGTACGTGTTGACCAGACCGTAGCCGGCAATTTTCTCGCCGTAGATGTTCAAATTGGAAACAGAAGCTTGTTCGGTTGCACCTAACAGCGGCAAGCCGTCAACAGGAACGGTAAGCAGATGGTTATCGCCATCGATGGAACCCTTAAAACGCGCGGTTGCGGAACCAATGGGCGTCCAACCAGCAGGAAGTTCGATATCGGCAGCCATTTTGAAGAACACGCCTTCGTACTTCTCGCCGCCGGCAACGTTCTGAGAAAGCTTCGTCAAATCTGCAGCGGACTTCAACAGATACGGCTTTTCCTGCGTACCCTTGCCCGAAAAACCTTCAATGGCAACGGTGAACGTGTAGGTATGCGCACGGAAATCCGCGCCGCTCGTATCATTCATAGTGGGCCATGACGGATCGCCGCACTTCACGGTGATAACAGCGCCATCGCTCACGGGAACGCTCTCCGTGCGCTTATATGTTGTGTCGCCAACGGTTGTGCGTACCTGGAAGTTCTTGTTCGCAGCGGTCGGAACAACTGTAACAGACTCGGTGTCCGCAGGAAGCGTGAGCGTGTAAGCAGCGGTTTCGGGGTCAAATGCTTTGTCAAGCGCACCATCGCTGAACGTAATCGCTTTCACCGCGGTATCATTGTTATCCCACGTACCACCGTGGTCCACGCCGCCATCCATGCTAAAAAAGACGTGGATCTCATCGTTTGCCGCCAAGGTGCCCTTGGCAACGGTAAATTCGCCAAAACCGCGATTCGTAAACCAATCGTTTAACGTGCCCATGTAACCAGACATGTAATCGGGATGACCGGCTTCCATTCCATTAATGGAGCTGATGTAGCCACTATCCAGGCCTTCAGCCGTTGCTTTCACTTCGTCAAGCGCAGCACCAACGCAATTCATCATGGTGCTGTTTTCGTTGAGGTCAACCCACGTATCAACCAAAACGCCATCCCATGCGGCGCCTTGTGCTTTCGGGTAAACCGTGTTATCAACGACAACATGAACTTGGCTTTTCGCATCGTCTTTTGCCACCGCCAACGCCGTCGCCGGCAGAATGGGCAAAAGTCCCGCGGCCAAGACCAGAGACACCGCTGCGCTTAACAGCTTTTTGCTCCACGACCCGCTCTTCTTCATTCTCCACACCCTTTCTGCAGCTCCCCGTTCCCCTTCTGGAAAACAAAACGCTCGCTTGTCGCAAAAGGACAAAGCGGGCGCAGTTGCAAAAACGTATGGCAAACACGCAAGCGAAGTCCCCAGCGATGGCGGATTCTTCTCTATCGCTCGATGATCCGGCTTATCTTTTTGCATGCTGCGCTCTCAACATAGCTCGCAAAAAGCTTCACGGTGACCTGCTCGCGGGGACTTGCACCCCATTCAATCGGCGCCTTGCGGCACAAAAGCGATAAATGTTTATCTGTCCAGCATACCTGCTTTCCTGAAAAACGCAAGCAAAAGCGCCTACTTGGGTATTGCCGCCTTGCATCGTTTTACGCCCTCCTGCAAACCGTAACGCAAACCGCGGCGAATGCGAGACGCCAGAAAACAAGCAATTGCTTATTTATGAGCAAACCCGTATCATTGCGCAACAGAAAGGTGCCAAACACGCCAGAAACGTTTTGGTGAAAAGGGAAGCAGGTGAAAAACCTGCGCGAACTCGTCACTGTAAGCGGACAAAGGCCGAATCCACGGGATGTGCACCCAGCCACTGAGTAATCGGGAAGGCGGATTCAGTCAAAGCCGTAAGCCAGGAGACCTGCCTTTCTTGTTACAGACCGGCTTGACCACGAGTGATTGGTCTTGGTCTTGTCCTTTGCGTTCAGGCTCACGGGGAATGCTAAAGGGCAAGCCTTCGCTCGCGTGCAGGCCAAAACGAGCGAAAAGGAGAAAACCGTGAAGAAAACCGTCCGTATTGTTGCAAGTGTAGCATGTGCCCTTGCTTTAAGCTGCACCATGCTCGCTGGCTGCGCAAGCACCAGTGGTAGCTCATCCGCAAGCGCTTCTGCTTCCGCAAGCGTAAGCGCCGATCAGAAAGCAGCAGACGAAGTGGCCGACCTTATTGACAAGATTTACGTTCAGCAGCGCACCGAAACCACCGATGCCGACTGCGCCGCAGCCAAGGCTGCTTGGGATAAACTGACCCCCGCACAGCAGGAACTCGTTGAAGGCGAAAATGCCGACCCTGACTACTTCGGTCGCGACACGGGCGATGCCACCAAGGATGACCCCCGCAATCAAGACAACATTGGCGACAAGGAAATCCTGGTCGTAAGCTTTGGCACGTCCTTCAATAACAGCCGCGTTAATGACATTAAGGGCATCGAAGACGCCATTGCAGCTGCCAACCCCGATTGGTCCGTACGCCGCGCCTTCACCGCGCAGATCATCATCAACCACATTCAGGCTCGCGACGGTGAAGCCATTGACAATATGGATCAAGCTCTTTCCCGCGCCGAAAAGAACGGCGTAAAGCAGCTTGTTGTTCAGCCCACCCACCTGATGCACGGCGCTGAGTACGACGAGATGATGGAAGCATTGAAGCACTACGAATCCAAGATGCAGATCAGCGTTGCAGAGCCTATGCTTGGCCCCGTTGGTGCTACCGTTACCGAAACGAACGATGACAAGGTTGCAGCTGCCAACGCCGTTATTGATGCTGCTGTTGCTGCTTCCAAGTACGACAGCACCGATGCTGCCGCCGCCGACAAGACCGCTTTCGTGTTCTTGGGCCATGGCACGTCCCATGCTGCAGCAATCACTTATAGCCAGATGTACAACACGTTCCAGGACCTGAACCTTCCCAACGTCTTTGTAGGCACTGTTGAGGGCGAACCCGAGGAAACCGAAGTTGAAGCCGTTATCGACGCTTGCAAGAACGCCGGCTACGAGAACATCATCCTTCGTCCCTTGATGGTTGTTGCCGGCGATCATGCCAATAACGACATGGCTGGCGCAGATGATCCCGAATCCTGGTACTCTATGTTCACAGCTGCTGGCTTCAAGAGCGTTGAGAACCAAATCTCCGGTATGGGTGGCATCCCTGCCGTTCAGGACATCTATGTTGCTCACACCGCTGCCGCTATCGCAGCCCTGTAAGCTCTTCTTGTTGCCTTATCAAAACGCGTAACAAGTATCCAAGCGTGGCCCTGGCATTTGCCGGGGCCATTTTTTCGAGTACTATGTCGTAGTGCAAATTCCCCGCAAAAAGGAGACCGAGAATGAAAAAGATTCTGCTTGCCGCGCTTGCCCTGTGCACCGCATGCATTGTTCTTGCAGGTTGCAGCGGCGGCCAGGGCTCTGCAGGCGCCACGAGCGCAGGAAACACCACGGGCCTGGAACCTGGAACCTACACGGCAAAGTTCGAGACCGACAGCACGATGTTCGCCATCAACGAGCACTACAAAGACGAAGCCACCCTTGAAGTGACCGACAAAGGCGCCACGCTCCACGCCGTACTGCGCGGAAAGGGCATTGTAAAATTGCATGTCGGAACCGCTGAAAGCGCCCAGCAAAGCGGCGCCCAGCTGCTGGAACCCACCGAGACCACAGTAACCTTCGATGATGGCTACAAGAAGAAATGCTACGCCTTCGATATTCCTGTAGCGGAAATCGACAAGGAATTCGATTGCGCCATTCTGGGCGAAAAAGGCTCGTGGTATAACCATAAAGTCAAAGTGACCGACGTTCAGCGCGCAGAGAAATAAACGACGCAAAGTCGCAAATGCCATACCCCAGCGCCGTCTGCACAGCGCACTTGAAACTGCGCCGATCACTAGCCGTCGCGACCAAGTGAAGTTGCAATCGAGTAGGAGGTGCGTCGTTATTCGGCGCACCGTCCTCTCACACCACCGTGCGTACCGTTCGGTACACGGCGGTTCCGCTAACTTACACGCACCTGCCTGTAATAATCCGAGAAAAACAGGTAGCCTTTACGACGTAGCTGCTCGTTTCTGATTGCCTTGCTCATTATGGGGCTTCCAGCTGTTCGCCAGTAGCTTTTACGAGTATTGGCAAATTCCCATGCTTTTTGCCTTTCGATGCCGCATTTCCTTAACATCTTATAGCGTGTGCGAACACGCTTCCATTGCTTCCAGTAGACCATGCGGATGCGCCTGCGCATCCATTTATCTACTTGACATAGCAATGACCTCATATCCGCCAGCTTAAAGTAGTTGACCCAGCCCCGCACAAACCACGTTATGGCTTGTGGCCTATAGTCATTTGGCATTGCGTTGCTTCTCGCGGTGAGTTCCCTTACGCGCTCTTTCATCGCCTTGATGGATTTCGGGTGCACGCGAAGGCGACACCTCCCATCTTTGCGATAGAAGGCATAACCTAGGGAAGCGCTGATTAACTGAGGTTTCTATCTCCCCGATGCGCCTTCCCGCCGTTTTTTCGCGATTCCCGGCCG
>CAKTVK010000113.1 GCA_934623455.1 uncultured Eggerthellaceae bacterium
GCACAGCCTTCACTTCGTTCTGCAAACCTCCCTTGAATAAACCCGCATAACCCGGGATCACAAAAACGCTTGCTGAGCGGCTAACGTCTAACTTGCAGAGCGGGGTGCGGGGGAAGGCATTCGCAAACGATCTTGCTTTTTGTCGTTATTGTTTATCTGAGCCGCAAGAGCGGGGTGCGGGGGAAGGTTGAGCGAACGTGCGACGCTTTGGATAAGCGCGTTTGCTTACGAGCTGCGGTGAAGCATTATCCAAGCGGAGTCCGTTTGCGAATGCCTTCCCCTGCACCCCGCAATGTTTCGTGGGGCTCTGCGGAGTGGAGTGAAGGTTGCGAAGCTTCTGAACGTAACTCCGCAGAACCCCATTGTTTCGAAACGCGGGCTAGGCAAGCGGAATGATACTGCGAAAGGGTTTGCGAAGTGGAATGGAATGAAGGCTGCGAAGCTTCTGAACGAAATTTCGCAGAGCCCTTCGCATTCTCGTAAAAAACGCTCAGCAAGCGTTTTTTGGCACGAAAAAACCTCGCCCCTGGAGAAGGATGAACCCACCTTAAAAAGGTGGGTGCTCGCAGCCGGTTTCATAGCTTTCGTTTCAACGGAAACGAATCCCTGAATTCGCAGGCGATCTTGAGCTCCCTCATAAACGGCATCGGTCCATCGCATAATAACCAGGAACAAGGCTTGGTTAGAGTATAGAAAAAGGAAAAGAGAGATAAAAGTCTTGACATTTTCGAAAAGTTGATTTGCTGGAGTAGGCAAACAAACGTTCGTATGGTACTATGCAACCATGGATACGCTTTTTGAGGAAATAGAGCAACCGCGCGTGACGTTTTCGACTGATGAAAACGCCCCGCTGGCGGTGCGCATGCGCCCGCGTTCCCTGGACGAGTTGGTGGGGCAGACGGAAGCTGTTGGCCCCGGTAGCTGGCTGCGCAATGCCATCGAAAAAGACAAATTGAGCTCCATCATTTTATATGGGCCAGCTGGCACGGGTAAGACTTCGCTTGCGCATGTTATTGCGGAAACAACAAAAGCCCAGTTCGTAGAAGTGTCTGCCATTGGTGGCACCGTTTCTGACTTGCGTCGCGAGATTCAGGCCGCGCAGAAACGCCTTACGTCATTTGGTCAGCGGACCATCCTTTTCGTTGACGAAATCCATCGTTTCAACCGGGGGCAGCAAGATGCGTTGCTTCATGCGGTGGAAGATCGCGTGGTTGTGCTGGTGGGCGCTACCACGGAAAATCCGTATTTTGAAGTCAATTCTGCTTTGATTTCGCGCTCGCGCATTGTCGAGCTGAAAAGCTTATCTGACCAGGAAATCTCTGAACTTTTAACGCATGCTCTGCGCGATGAACGCGGCTTAAAAGGCTGCTACGAGCTTTCCTCTGCCGCGCGCGATGCTATTGTGCTGCTTGCCGGTGGCGATGGACGTGCTTCGTTGACTACGCTTGAACTTGCCGCGAATCTAGTGGAGCCAGGAACGCCTGATAAGCCAGCGATAATCGATGAAGCCCAGGTGGAGCGTGCTGTTCCGAATCGCATGCTGCCGTACGACAAGAACAAGGATATGCATTACGACATCATATCGGCGTTCATTAAATCGATGCGCGGGAGTGATCCCGATGCGGCGCTGTATTGGCTGGCGCGCATGATCGAAGGCGGGGAAGATCCGAAGTTTATCGCGCGGCGCATGTTTATTGCCGCGTCGGAAGATATTGGGAATGCCGACCCCCAGGCGCTTCTTATTGCGGAGGCGGCGTTCAAATCGGCGGAAGTGATTGGGTATCCCGAGTGCCGCATCAATTTAGCGCAAGCGGCAATTTACCTTGCCCTTGCGCCGAAAAGCAATGCGGCAGAAGCGGGCATCGATGCGGCCCTTTCGGAAGTTCGCCATGGGCCGCTTCGTCCTGTTCCTGATCATCTGCGCGATAGGCATCGCCCGGGTTCGGAAGAATATGGCGCGTATCTGTACCCTCACAACTATCCAAAAGGTTGGGTTGAGCAGCGCTATCTTCCCGAAGGCCTTGAGAAGGGATGCTTTTACCATCCCAGTGACCGCGGGTGGGAATCGTATCGTGCCGATGCCGCCGCGCGCGACCGCGTGTAACTCTTGCGTGCACGTTGGAGTGCATGGACTCAGGGTACTTCGGTCGAAAAGAACGCTGGCGGGTGGTTCTTGCGAAGGAACGGAGCGCATACGGGGGAGCGAACCGGTTAGGAAAGAGCGGTGGCCCGGAAATGCGCGCTGCAGGATATGAAACGTTTTTGCAGCAGTTCACAAAAAGGTAAAAGTTTTCTGCGTTAAACTATGGAAATGACCTGCGTGGTATAGTGAAACGACACGTTATTCAGGAGGTTCGAAATGGATATTATGCAAATCCTCAATGTCGCACTACCCGTAGTGTATGTCCTGGTCGGTTTAGCCCTGATTTGGTTTCTCATTGAGCTTGTTCGTTTTTTGAAAACAACACGTAAGACGGTGGTCGACCTTAAAAAGCAGGTCGATCCTACGCTTGCTCACGTAGAGACAATCACGGCTTCCCTTGAACCCGTTGTTGCGCGCGTTGATCCCCTGGTGGAGCGCGTGTCGTTGACGGTTGACGCGGCAAATCTTGAGATTATGCGCGTCGATCAGATCTTGGAAAACGTTACTGACATCACCGAAGGCGTTTCTTCTGCGGTTGATGCCATGGATACCGCCGCGAACGCTCCTATGAAGTTGGTGAATTCCGCTTCCGAGAAAGTGCGCGGCGTTTTCAAGGCGCGCAAGGCAAGCGATGAATCCATTGCTCTGGGAAATAAGTCCGAGGACAAGAAAACCCAGCCGCTTCCTTCTGCGAACGGCGCGGTTGCGTCGGAAGCAAAGGAAGGTTGTGGAGCTGCGGCTTCGGCGGTCGCTCCCGAGGCGGCTGCTGCGGTTTCACCGTTTTCTGTGGAAGACGTTGCTGCACCTGCGGCTGCGGTAGGTGCGACGAGCGATGTTGTCCCCGAGGCCTCTTTCGAGGTCGTGGAAACTCCTAAAGAGGCAAAGGCTGCTTCGGGCGCTGCTGCCCAAGAAGCGTCCGGCAACGCTGCTGCTCAGGAAAACGGCGACGGCTATTTTACCTATACTCCTGCCGAGAAATAGCAGTAAGCAAGAATAAGAATCCAGCATAATCGGGAAACGATACCGCAATGACTCACGTGGATAGGCACAACTTAACACCGGAAGAGACTGCCGTTTGTGCACGCAGCCGTTTTTTGAACGTTTGGACAACGGTTGGCGTTTTGCTGCTTTTGGCGGCTGTCATATATTTTCTTAACGTAATGTCGTTTCCGGTCAGTGTCATTCTTTGGTCGCTGCTTTTCGTTTTCTGTTTGATGGGCTTGGTTGATTGGCTTGAGTCGAAAGGCTTGTCGCGTCCTTTGGGAACAACGATCGCTTACGTGGTTATGGTTGTCTTTCTGACGGCTTTAGCGCTACTCATGTTCTCGCCCGCGTTGGGTCTGAACGCTCAGTTCTCCGAGCTTATCAAGAGCATGCCGGTTTATGCGAGCAATTTCATGGGCTGGGCAAATTCGATATATGATACGTTTGGCCACTTCTTTGAAGATGACACGCTGAAAACATGGCTTTCCGATGCTGCAGCTGCGATTGCCGGCGCGGTAACAAGTTTGTTCGAAGGTGGGGCAACGGGCATTGTTTCAATTGGATCGAGCCTGGTCAACGGCATAATCGCAATCTGTTTTGCTGTTGTTATTGCGTTTTGGATTCTCATGGAGCTGCCTGCTATCGACCGCGAGGCGCGTCGTTTAGTGGGTCCGAATCATCGTGAAGGCTACGATCTATTCACCATTACGGTTACGCGCGTGGTGGGCGGCTTTATTAAAGCGACGATTCTGCAATGCCTGTTCATCGGTGCAGGGTGCGCCGTGCTCTATCTGGTGCTGGATTTGCCCAGTGCGTTGGCATTGGCGGGCATTGCTGCCATCTTCAATATTGTGCCTGTTATCGGTCAATGGATTGCGATTGTAGTCGTCAGTATTGTCGGCCTGGTTGTTTCGCCTATGACTGCTCTGATTATCATTATTGGCATGATTGTCATCCAGCAGTTCGTGTATACGTTTGTGTCTCCTAAGCTCATGAAGAATTCGGTGGATATCCACCCTATTTTGACGCTCATCATTTTAGTGGTGGGATCGTCTTTGGGTGGTGCCATGGGCGGCATGGGCGGCTCGATTGTGGGCATGCTTTTGGCTATTCCGGCGGTTGCTATCATGAAATCGCTTTTCGTGTATTACTTCGAGAAGAGCACAGGCAGGCAGCTTGTTGCCTACGACGGTGTTTTCTTCCAGGGAACTCCTTCGGATGACGGCAGTGTTAACCCCATGGCAGACGCTCTTTCCCCCGCCGATTACGATAAAGAGCATCAGCTTATCGAGCAGGAACGCATGGAGCGCACGGGCCGTCTTGACCCCATTAGCGCCGATGGTTCGGGTGTGGTTTTGCCGAAGATTGAGCTGCCGTTTGTAAGACGTTTGCGTTCGGATCAGCTTCCTACTATTGAGGTTTCCAATCCTGATTCAGAAAGCGATTCAAAACAAGATTCGGAAGAGAAAAAGAAATGAGAGTTCTTTCCCTTGACATTGGCACGGTGCGCGTAGGCGTTGCGGTATGCGATCCAGCAGAGCGCATTGCCACGCCGGTATGCGTGCTTCCTTCCGATGAGGTGCGTTCGAATGCGAAATCGTTTCGCCGCCTCTTAGAAGATTGGGAGCCGGAGCTTTTGCTGTGCGGTCTTCCGTATACCATGGCGGGGGAAGAAGGACCACAGGCAGGTTTCATTCGGGAATTTGCCAGCCAGGTGAGCAAACAGAGCGGCCTTCCCGTTGAATTTACCGATGAGCGTTTGAGTTCTTCGCAGGCGAAACGTAGTTTGCGTGAAAAGGGCTACTCCGAAAAGGAAATGCGCGGAAAAGTGGATATGATTGCGTCCAGCCTGTTTTTGCAAGCATGGCTTGATTCGCGTTGTCCCCTTCGGAAGGATAATATTTCATGAACAATAGGCGCACGACCTATTCAACCCACCCTAACCATGCCGCCCGTGCTGCTCATGCGCGTGGTGAGAAGATGTTTCGTACGTACGATGTGTCCGCCATTCAACCTAAAAAGAGTAAAGCGCCGATGGTCTTCGGCATTATTCTTGCTCTGATTGTCGCGGGCGGTCTTATTTTTGGTGCCTTGACGCTGTTCAAGAGCTGCTCGAGTGGTGCTAACTTGCTGTCATCCAGCGAGACGGCAACGGTTGTTGTCACCGATGGAGCAGGGGCATCCACTATTGCTTCCACGTTGAAAGATGCGGGCCTTATTAGCGATTCGAAAGAATTTGTGAAGCGTGTTACCGCTTTGGGTGCCGATACGTCACTGAAGCCGGGCACGTATACTATTCAGGGTGGCTTGCAAAACGATGACATCATCAAAGTACTGCAAGCTGGTCCGGGCATGTCGGGCACGAAGCTTACCATCCCAGAAGGCTATACGCTCAAGCAAATCGCTTCGCGCGTGGAAGAAGTGACAAGTGGCCGCATTACCGCTGATGACTTTACGACGGCGGCATCGGACGCGAGCGTCTACGCATCGAGTTATTCGTTCTTGAGCGATGCCGGCAGTAAGTCGTTGGAAGGCTTCTTGTTCCCCAAGACGTATAGCATTGATGAGAGCGCCACGGCAGATTCTATCATTCGCATGATGTTGGACCAGTTCAAAGTTGAATTTGCAACGCTTGATACGAGCTATCCCACGAATAAGGGTTTGTCGGTTTACGACATTGTCAACCTTGCTTCCATTGTAGAGAAGGAGTCAACGGAATCCACGCGTGGCATGGTTGCTTCTGTTTTCTACAACCGCCTGGACATTAACATGGCGCTTCAGTCCGATGCGACGACCGCGTATGAAGTTGGTCACGACCCCACGGCAGAAGAAGTCCATGCCGAGACTCCGTACAGCACGTATGCGAATAACGGGTTGCCGCCCACGCCGATTTGCTGCCCGAGCCTTGCCGCGCTGCAGGCAGTTTGCGCCCCCGAGGAATCTTCGTATTACTACTTCTACTTCAGGGAAGAAAATGGCGAAATGAAGTATTACTTCAGCGAAACAAATGACGAGCATAACGCGGCTGTGTTTAGCTAATACACCTATCATCTGCGATTTTGCAATAGTAAACGAGTGCGGTACGTATGGCTTTCTTGAAACCGGAACGGTACTTCAAACGCATAACGGATATTGACATCGAGCGCGACATTGTCGCGCTCGGTTTTAC
>CAKTVK010000114.1 GCA_934623455.1 uncultured Eggerthellaceae bacterium
TGGAATGGGTGCTGGTAGAAATTGTAGCGAGTGCCGCTAAAAATTGTATTCAGTGCCTGTTTGCATCGTAATAATCATTCGTTCTGCATGATGACTTCAAAAGCTTTACAGATAGTTTCAATCAAACGTTTTCTACACATAGTTTAAGTAGAATGATTGCCGGCTACGCATGGAAGTGGAATACGAAAGGAAACGATGACCCCCAATGCATTCGATATTTCCTTCGATGGGGTTAACTTGCGATGGAATTGTACGTACGATAACTGGGCGGGCAAAGGCTTTAACGACAATGCTATTGCTCATGAGGTTGGGTGCGTTCATTCCATTCAAGGTTACGACCTGAGCTATGCGTATGTGATTATCGGCGATGACTTGGAGCTGGACGAGGCAACAGGTGAGCTTCGTGCGAACAAAAACAATTACTTTGACAGGAATGGTAAGGCAACTGCAACCTCAGAGGAGCTCGCACGGTACATCAAAAATATCTACTACGTGCTTTTGACGCGTGGTATTTATGGGACCCATGTATACGTGGCAAATAAAAAGCTAAGGAACTATTTAAAACGTTTCTTTTTATAAAAATGACTCTGGTCGTTTTTCAGGATTGTCCGTTGGAGCTTTGCAATGCCTCGGCAGTTTTGCTGCGTTCATGCTTGTGCAAGGATTGCGCAATGCCTGCGTCTTGTAGTGCTTGTTGCCAAAAGGCCCTTCGTTTCAGGCAGATTGACGATAATCGGTGGTCGGTGATTTGGTGGTCAGCCTATCGATTTTCATGCAGCCATTTGACCTGGGATTATATTGCTATGAAAAATCGAATCAATGCGGTCAGCCGCTTTAAGTGTTAAATTTGCAGCTTGTAAGGCGATCGAACCACCGATTATCGTCGATTTGCCTGAATTTGCACCTGTTTTTCCAACAACAGCTCTCTTTAAGGGGGCTTTTCATGTCTCAAATGTCGTGCGCTTCGTTCTTCAGCGCTCGGCATCGCGCGTTTGCCGTGAAAGGCTGGCCACTATAGGGATTGGGCCACGGAGTGCGCCCCGCGTAAGTTGTCGTCCTGCATTTTAATCGTGGCGTTAGCTGGCTCGCCTTTTCACCGCAGACTGTCGCGTTTATCGCCGCGTAAGGCTCGTTACAGCCAAAACACCCTCCTGGTCATTGACTGTGAAATGCACGTCCCAATCCGAGAATGCCATGGCGTAGATACGTTGCGGATTGTGGTGCGTTGCGGGGCGCGGGTCAAGCGCGAGCACTTCCTTGAGCGTTTCCAGCTGGTTGGCATCGAAAAAACACTGCAGGTCATCGGGTATTTCCACGCACACACTGTGCCACTCGTTCTCGGTAGCAATGCCGCCGCGCACATTCGGGTGGCAATCCGACGTGGGCACATAGGGCTTGATGTCGTAAATTTCGGTGCCGTCGCGCAGGTCGGCACCCAGCACGTGAAGGACAGGGCCGGCGTCAGTTGTCTCCACCGACTCGAGGCGCACCGACGAAAGCCCGAGCGGGTTTGGACGGAAAGGGGAGCGCGTTGCAAAGACGCCCATGCGTTTGTTGCCGCCTAAAATAGGCGGACGCACCGTGGGTGACCAGGTGTTTTTGTCGCCATGATCAAAACCCCACACTAACCAAAGGTAGTCGTAGCCCTCAATACCACGCACGCACTCGGGCTGGGAAAACTCTGGCTCGAATACAATAGTTCCGCGCGCTTCCTTTACCAGGTTGCTTTGACGGGGGATGCCGAACTTCTCGGGAAAGTCGGTGCGAATATGCGCGATGGGTCTGATTTCCATGGGTCTTCCTTATCTGTTTGATCGGCGGATGACAGGCGTTGCGCGATGCTCGCTTCAATGCCACGATGCTTCCGCATGCGCCGCTATGGACCAGCGCCCTGCACCTTCAGCACGATTTCTTGTTTTCGAGAAGTTTACTTTTTATTTGCTGGTGCAAGCAAGCCCTTTGCTCGTGGTATGATGCCAAAGCTGGGTTTCTCGCGGAAGCCGCGCATTGTTGCGTCTGCTTTCACGAACCGGAACCCTAGGTAAAGAGCTTTCGGATGCGTTCCCGGCAAGCTTTCAGGCAAGGAGGTGCCCGTGAAAGAAAAGAAAGACAAGCAGATTGCTCAGAATCGTCGCGCGCGGTTCGAATATGAGATTTTAGAGACCTTCGAGGCGGGCATTGAGCTGACTGGCACGGAGGTGCGCTCGCTGCGCGACAAGAATTGCCAGCTCACCGACTGCTATTGCCTTATTCGCGGCGGCGAGATGTGGCTCTATAACGTGCACATCGCTCCGTTCGAAATGGGCAACATCAACAACGTTGATCCCGATCGTCGTCGTAAGCTGCTGCTCCATAAGAACCAGATTCGGTACTTGGAGCGTCAGGTGGCAGAAAAAGGCATGGCGGTTGTTCCCCTGAAGATGTATTTCAAGGAGAACTCCCTGGTCAAAGTTGAAATTGCGCTCGCACGCGGCAAGAAGGTCTACGACAAGCGCGCCACCATGGCAAAGCGCGACTCGAATCGCGAGATTGAGCGCGCCCTTAAGGAGCGCTCGCGATACTAGGCGGTTTAGGTGTCGCGTTGGCGGTACGTTTCCCCGTTCACGCAGGTACCGCAAAGCTGTAATCGGCTGGTTTTGCGAATGCGCGGCGGTTGACCAATACTGCGTTGGTGCTGCATTTTGTACGTTCATTAAAGGAGGATGTCCGTGTCTAAGACAGAAGTCGTGGAAATCGAATACAGCGATGACGACATCTTGTATTACATCGATGATGAGCAGGGAAACGAGATTGGCTTTGCTGTGCTGGAAGACGGCAAAGAGGTCGAGTATTACTACGCGGATTCTCTGGGCGATAAAGTTGGCCAGGCGGTGGGCACCGTGGTCGATGGCGTGGTTGGCGGCATGAAAGAAGCGCTTGACGATAATCCGTTTGTCAGTGCGGAAGGGGTGTCCCATTTAAGGGACGACCTGAACGTCATTTACAAGGAAAACGCGGACACCATGAACAGCCTGCGTTCGATTGCGCAGGACATGCGCGACTTCAAGGATCTTTTCACGGGCAAACCGCTAAAGCCTCGTTCCGAAGAAAAGAAGAGCACCGCCGCAAGCGATGATATGGGTGGCACCGAGGCGGGTATGGAAATGTTCGCGAAGGAAAGTCTGCGCACCGAATCTGGGCCCGCACCTAAGCCCGAACCCAAATCTGCACCTAAACCTGCGTCCAGCCGTGAAGACGAGCCTGCTTCGCATGAGGCAGTTCAGCCGAAAAAGGATACGCAGCCGATTCTTGATGCCGACATGCGTGCGGAACTCATGGCTGAGCTGCGTGAAGAGCTGAAAGAAGAAATGCGCGCGGAGCTGCGAGCTTCAAATGCTGCTGCTGTGGCGGCTGTCTCGGCGGGAGAGCCGGCGCCTTCGCCTGCTGCAACTGCACCTTCGGCGGATTAGTTTGCTCAAAGTTGGAGCAAGCGAGCCCGTGCGCGGCAGGAGCGCCAGAGCGGCTCCGACGAGCGATTTCCCAAAACATAACGATATCCAGAAGGAGCGTCCTTTACAGGCGCTTCTTTTTCGTTTTCTTTTGAACGTACATAAAACTTGTTGATTAATCAACAAACTAACGCTACTATGGGGCAACCATACAAGAAAACAATGCGCTTTTTGCCGCGCTCGATGCGGCACTATGCGTCTGATACTAGTCGAGGAGAACCGCTATGTCCGTTCGTATCATTACCGACTCCGCCGCCGATATTTCGCCCGAGCGACTTTCGCAATGGGGCGTGGAGGCGCTGCCGCTTAAGACCATCATCGAGGGCGTGGAGTATCTTGACGGCGTAACGCTTTCCAGCCAGGAGTTTTTCGAGAAGCTCATCGAAATGGACGGCCTTCCTACCACAAGCGCCGTCGCGCCCGGCGAGTATTCAAAGGCGTTCCGCGAGGCGCTTCAAGCGGGTGACGAGGTAGTGTGCGTCTGCTTGTCGTCAAAGCTTTCCGCGTGCTATCAGGCTGCTTGCATCGCTGCGGCGGATTACCCCGATGCCTCGCTGCACGTGGTGGATTCCCTGAACGTTTCGCTGGGAGAGCAGATTTTGGTGCAGCGCGCCGTGCAGCTGCGCGACGGCGGAATGAGCGCCGCGAAAATTGCTGCCGACCTTGAGCAGGCCAGGACGCGCATTCGCCTTGTCGGCCTGGTGGGAACGCTGGAGTATCTGAAGCGCGGAGGGCGCGTTTCCGCGGCGGTGGCGCTTGCGGGCGGTTTGCTGGGCATCAAGCCGGTAATTGCGGTCCAGGATGGGGAAGTAGTTGTACTTGGCCAGGCGCGCGGCTCGAAGAACGGTCGCAATCTGTTGGTTGAGCAGGCGCGCAAGAGCGGCGGCATCAGCTATGACGAGCCGTACTTGACCGCATACAGTGGGCTTTCCGACAAGCTGCTCCATAAGTACCTTGTTGACAGCGCCGATCATTTTCCGATTGACGTGGACCAAGTGCCCGTCTGCCGCATTGGAAGCACTATTGGCACCCATGTTGGCCCCGACGCCGTTGCCGTTGCGTTCTACGCACGAGAAGAATAAGAGGGCGAGCACATTCGCTTTTGTGCACAGTTTTTTGAAGGCGCCTACCGTTATCGAAACTGCAGGCGCCTGTTTTTTAGCCGTTTGCATGATGAATGGATGAACGGGTCGTAACAACCAGGCATTTTGACATCCTTAAACGGCGTTGTCTTGTTGTGGCGTTTGTCGTGGCGGAGTGCCGCTCGATTCCTTGAAGTTGCATTCTAAGTTAGTCTAAGTGATGGGTTTTGCCTGGGGTCTGCGAGTTCGATTGCGTGCAAGGTCGGGGATTGGGGGCATGTTGTCGGAAATCACGGGCGAAAACGCCCAAATCAACGATACGGGGCAGGTAAGGCTGGGTGTGCTGGCTTCTCTGTTTTCAAGGAATATTCGTGAACTGGGGTTTTATTGGCGTGTGACGTGAAATGCCGTTGAAAGCGGGGCGAGAGTGGCTTGTCTGCTTTTTTCGACCTGCCCCGTATCGTTGATTTGGACGTTTTGGTAGCGATTTTTCGACAAGATGGTTTGCCTGGCGTAAGGTATAGGGATTTCAATGCCATGTTGTCAGAAAAATCGTCCTAAAGTGCAAAATATTCCTGTTCGGGGCAGGTAAACAATGCGTCAGCGTGATGCTTGTCGTTGAGTATCGGCTTCGACCTGGGGTTTTGCGGGGCTTAGGAGGTTCGAGGCGCCTTGAATGGCTCCGAATGCTGCGTTTGTGCCTTTCGAACTACCCCGAACAGGAATATTTTGCTCATTGGCTTACATTTTTCGACAAGATGGCTCGCGCAGCCACCCGCAACAGCAAAAAGACAGGTCCGTTGCCGAACCTGCCCGAAAACATCTGGTGGAGGCGCGGGAGTTCGCGCGGCGGCGCGCAGCGCCGTGAAAACGGTCCGGTGAACCGTTTTCAGCGCGAAGGGGGCGAAGCAGGTTTTGCGAGCCCCGATTCTCCGCGCCCTGGTTATCCACCCGCGGCAACAAAAAAGCAGGTCAGTTTCCCGACCTGCCTGTTTTTCTTGGTGGAGGCGCGGAGAATCGAACTCCGGTCCATACTAGATCCCCCACAGGGCCCTACAAGCTTGTCCAACGATTTGAGTTCGGGTGCGAAACGCCCGTTGGCGGGCTTTTGTGCATCCTAGCTGGTTCAATCTTAGCTTAGCTCATACCAACGACGTAGCTAAGCGCATTTCCCTAAAATGACGCGTTCCCCGAAGCGGGAAAAATCCGGGTTCAGCGGCTCTGTGCAATTAAGCAGCGAGAGCGTAAGTTTTTTGAGTTTTGCCAATTAATTTGACAGTACCCCTGTTTAGCGTGGCGAGGAGACCACGGCTTGCTCCCTATGTAAAACCTACCATGTCGAAACCAGTCGCCCCCAAAGTAAAACTTCGCGTTGCATGCGCCGCCGAAGCCGCTCATCATAAGCATTGATGCCAACATGAACGTACTGCAAAACGCAGTTCATACGAAGTAGGGGAGAAGGCCCCACCTTTTCAAAGTGCGCCAATAATTGTATACTTCGCGTGCAGGATGTCAAGCACCGCACCTCGTTTTGGTTGATTTTCATCGTCATCCGAACACTTCCGGCGTGAACGGTGTTTTCGCAGTTAACGGGACGGGCGCTCGT
>CAKTVK010000115.1 GCA_934623455.1 uncultured Eggerthellaceae bacterium
TCGCGCTGAACGGACTCGCTTACCGGAACACCCTTGTCTTTGCGGTCGAGCCACGCCAGGTATTCTTTCTCGCCAGCGGTATAAATGCGCTCGTGACCAGGTGATTTCTCGCTTGCTCGCAGCTCGCGACAAATTTGACCAGCAATAGTGCGGAATTCGTCTTCGCCCATGAAAGCGTTCGGGTCAATCACGAAGAAGAAGTGGCCCAAGCTGTACATGCGCGGGTTGCCGGCATCGTCTACGCCCGAAAGAGCCTTCATGAACTTGCCGCCTGCAAGCGCCGCGCTCAAAATCTCAACAACGGCCGCGTAGCCGTAGCCTTTGTAGCCAGCGGTCTCTTCGCCAATGCCGCCCAAAGGCGCCAGCGCAGCTTTGCCATCGACCAGGGCTTTCAGGATAGTGGCACTATCGGTCATGGTGGAACCGTCACGCGCAATCACGCACGAGGGCGGAGTGGGCTTTCCGCTGCGCTCCCAGTATTCAATCTTGCCGCGCTGTACAATGGAGGTGGCGCAGTCAATGCAGAAGGGGAACGGCTCGTCGGTGGGCAGGCCAAACGTGAGCGGGTTCGTGCCCATCATGTTTTCCACGCCGAACGTGGGCGCAATGCTGGGACGCGCGTTCGTGCCCGTGATGCCAATAAGCCCCTGGTCAGTGGCCATTCCGGTCCAGTAACCCGCAATGCCGTAATGGGTGGAATTGCGAATGGCGCCGCCCGCCATGCCGTACGTTTTCGCCTTCTCGATAAGGCGCGTCATCATGTGATGGCTGGCCACCATGCCCATGCCGTCGTGCGCGTCAAACACCAAGGTCGTGGGCGTTTCCTTCAGGATTTCGATGTTCGTCTTAGGCAGCAGCGTGCCTTTGCGGATGCGGTCCAGGTAGATGGGCTTGAAGCGATTGCAACCGTGGCTTTCAATGCCGCGACGATCTGCTTCAAGCAAAACGTCGGCGCAAATCTCGGCATCTTCGTGAGGGATTTCGTAGCCCACAAAAGCATCAACCATGAAATCGTGCATGAGCTCCCACGAAACGTAAGGGCGTGTTTCTTCCTGCATGTATTCCTCCCGTGTTGGTTTTTCGACTCGACCATTATATGCGTACCGGGCAGGTCAGCGCGCGAAACTGAAAGACAATTCAGAAAGGCCGATCGTTGTGCGCATCGTGCAGGCGATTTGGGGGCGCGCATGGGGGGTGAAGCAGCTGGGAAAATGCGCAGCAAAGGCCGGGTTAGGGCTTTGAGCGGGGAAGGGGAGCGCTGGGAAATTGCAAGTTGTTCGGGGTGATGCGATGCCGCGGCAGGTGGTGTTGCCGTTTGTGCCTTAGGTGTCCTTGAGTTCGTGCTGTGTTGTGAGCGCGTGTGGAGGGGCGCTTCGAAGAAGTGGTAGAATTGCGCATTACGTTATGAGAGCCTGCTTTGGCGGCTTCGGGCAAGTTCGACCTTATCGCCGCGAAACGCGGATGCGGAAGGGGAACGAACACGCGAAAGCCACCGCAGAAAGCGACCGAGGAAGGAACGACATGCATGGCATCGCAATGGCAAAAACCCACTTCATTGAACTGTTCGAAGAAATGAAGAATCATTTTTGCAGCAAGGCAGAAACAATGAAAACGACATGTTGCCAGACTGGATTGGATAAGGGTAAAAAAATGCCGCATAGGTTGAAAACCGCCTTGTCGTGCAAGATTGGCAAGGTTGGCGCGGCGGCGTTTGCCCTTACCGCGGTTTTTTCCGTATGTTTGGTGAGCCCTGCAAGCATTGCAATGGCGCTTGACGAAGACGAGCCTTCACTTGCGTCGGAACAATCGTATTCCGCCTACAAAAAGCCCGAGGCCCCCATGGTCATGGCGCTTCCCTTAAAAGACGGAAGCGTTGTTGTGTTCTGGACGGAATCACCCTTGACCAGCCAAAACCCCGATATTGACCAGCGTAGCTACACGTATCATCAGTACAGTGGCGACCCTGATTCGGGCTTAAAAACCATGGTGGAGGTCTGGAGCAAGGTGGATGAGGTGCAACTGATTCCGGCAGACACAATTTGGCCGGGGTATCGCTATACGGTGCTTGTGGAGGCAGTGAACGAGATGTGCCCCGATGACGACCCGAACAAAATGGCCTCATCGGAGTATTTCACCTTCGTTGCTCCCAGGGCGAGTTCTTACGAAATTGGTGACGTGAACGGCAATGGCGTTGTGAATGTTGTTGATGCCCAGATTGCGTACGAGCTTGCCACGACGGATCATTACAAAGATCGTGCTGATTACGATGAAATGATGGCGCGCGCCGAGGTGATACTTGACGGCCAAATCGATGCGGTCGACGCCTTTGTCATTCAATACGCGGCGTTCCATGGCTGGCTGTAGTTTGTGGGTGTCAGGGGTGATTCGCGTCACCTGATAAGGGATTATGCGGTTGCGACCTGCGCAGATGGTGGGTTATGCGAAGCGTGCGGTCGGCGCGTGGCGAAACGCCGAGAGGTGCGCCGTGCGGGGTGCATGGTACACGGGGCTGGTCAAAACAGAGCAAAAGCGTTCGAAAACCGTTTTTTTCGTATGATTTCGCTCTAGCAAGGCGAAAAAGAGGAAAATGAAAAATCACTGCGCGCTTGCGCTTGTTTGTGCTTGCGGCGGGTTTGTGGCAAAGAGCGGTCGGGGCACAGGCGACTTGCGGCAAACTTTCAGCCTGTGAACTGGCGGTTTGGAACGTGAGCGGGCAAGAGATCCATCGTTCAACGTAAGGGCTGGCGTGCAGAGGGCTTGTGGTTCTTTGCGGCGCGGCTTTTGCGATGTGCGCAGGCTTGCCGTTGGCCGGAAAGCCGCTGGTAGGTGCAAAAAAAGTGAGAAGAAACAAGAAAGGGTCGTTCATGAAGATTATCGTTGACACCCCAGAGGGCATTGCCAAGCAGGCAGCCGCCATCTACAAGGAACTTTTGGCTGTCAAACCGAATGCCGTTTTGGGATTTGCCACCGGATCCACGCCGCTTGATCTGTATGCCCAGCTCATCGAAGGGTACAAGGCGGGCGAGCTCAGCTTTAAGGACGTTACGACGTTCAACCTGGATGAATACGTTGGTCTTGAACCCACGCATGACCAGAGCTATCGGTATTTCATGGATACCAACCTGTTCAACCATATTGACCTTGACCCAGAAGCAGTGCATATTCCGAGCGGCATTGATACGTCCGATGACGCGCTTGCGGGCTACGACAAGGCTATTGCCGCAGCTGGCGGCGTTGATATGCAGCTGTTGGGCATTGGCTGCAACGGCCACATTGGCTTCAACGAGCCGGGCACGCCGCTTGAGAGTTTGACGCACGTGGTGGAGCTCACCCAGAACACGCGCGAAGTGAACGCGCGCTTCTTCGAGAGCATTGATGAAGTTCCCACGCACGCAGCAACCATGGGCATCAAGACCGTGATGAACGCACGAAAACTCCTGCTCATTGCGTTGGGCGAGTCCAAGGCCGACGCCATCAAGGCAACGGTGGAAGGCCCGGTGTGCGCCGAGTGCCCCGCGAGCGTGCTGCAGCTTCATCCTGATGCGGTGGTCTTCTGCGATGAAGGCGCGGCATCGAAACTGAGCTGCCTGTAAGCCTGCGACAAGGGCTTTTGCGGCCGAAGGGCGACCGCAAAAACGGCTGCGTTTCGTCCAAGGGGCGGCGGAGGCAGTCGCAAAACAACAAATCTCGACGGTTCGGTTGATGCGGACCGCCCAACGAAAAGAGGCACAATGGGAAAGTATTTCGGAACCGACGGCTTCCGCGGCGAAGCGAATGTGAACCTGAACGCCGAGCATGCGTTTTTAGTAGGCCGTTTCTTTGGCGCGCTTGCTGCGAAAAAAGCAGCAGAAGCAGGCGAAGGTGCGCGCGGCAGCATTGTTATTGGCAAGGATACGCGCAGGTCAGGCGACATGTTTGAGCATGCGCTGGCGGCGGGCATTGTTTCGAGCGGCGCAGATGCGCACCTTTTGGGCGTAGTGACCACCCCGGGTGTTGCCTACATCACGCGCACGAACGACTTCGCCTTTGGCATTATGGTTTCCGCAAGTCACAACCCGTATCAGGACAACGGCATTAAGGTGCTCAACGCTAACGGCGAAAAGCTGGAAGATGCCACGGTGTCCGCATGTGAGGCTTACCTGGATGGCGACCGCGCGAGCGTTGAATACGCGCTGCGTTCCGAGATTGGCCGCGTGATTGACGCCAGCAGCAAGTGCGATGCGTATGCGGAATTCCTGATTTCGCTGGCAAAGAAGCGCTTCGATGGCTTCAAGGTGGCGCTGGACTGCGCAAACGGCAGCGCGTATGCCCTGGGCAAGCGCGTGTTCGAGGCGTTGGGCGCGCAGGTGACGGCCATTTTCACCGAGCCGAACGGCGAAAACATCAACGTGAACTGCGGTAGCACCCACATTGGCCAGCTGTGTCAGCTGGTCAAAGACGGTGACTTTGACCTGGGCTTTGCCTACGATGGTGATGCCGACCGCTGCTTGGCGGTTGACGAGAACGGCAACAGCGTTGACGGCGATCAAATCATGTACGTGTGCGGTCTGCACTTGAAGGACGAAGACCGCCTGGCCAACAACACCATTGTTACGACCATCATGAGCAACTTCGGCCTGTTCAAAAAGCTTGATGAGCTGGGCGTTTCTTACGAGAAAACAGCTGTGGGCGACAAGTACGTGTACGAGAACATGTCCGCGAACGGCCACAGCATTGGCGGCGAACAGTCCGGTCACATCATCTTCCGCGAATTTGCGACCACGGGCGACGGCATTATGACCAGCCTTATGGTCATGGAGGCCGTTATGGCTTCGGGAAAAACGTTGGGTCAGCTGGTGGAACCGCTGGTCATTTACCCGCAAGTGCTGAAGAACGTGCGCGTGCACGATAAGGCCACGGCGCGCGCCGACGAAGCAGTGAAGGCCGCCATTGCAGCCGCCGAGGAATCCCTGGGATCCACGGGCCGCATTTTGGTGCGCGAGAGCGGCACCGAGCCGGTGATTCGCGTAATGGCGGAAGCCGAAAGCCTAGAGGAATGCGAGAAGCAAGTTGATGCGATTATTGCTGTTATCGCAGCTCAAGGGCATGTAGTTCAATAGAGTTATCGGCGGCGCGCGAACGAAAGTCAGGCGCCGCTTCTTTTTGGAGTGTGGGGCGTTTGAGACTGTGGCGGACGTCCTGGGACAGGTGCATGTCCTGAAAGGTGCGCGCGTTGCGCGGCGTCAGAGCAAGAGGTTTGGGCACGGCGCGCAGGAAGCAGCATCCATCACATGCGGCTCACGTGGCAGGACACCACGCGGCATGACCACAGGAAAACTTGGCGGGAGGATATACCATGAAGGCAACTATTTCCGATTTGTACGATTTGACGCATACGATTGCAGCACCTCTGTTGGAGCGCTTTACCTATCCCTGGGACGCGCTGGCGCACATCAAGGATTTCATTTTGGAATTAGGCCCCACATTGCCCGAAGATGAGTTCGACCACCCGGCAGAAGGCGTGTGGATTGCCAAGGATGCCACGGTGTTCGACAGTGCCTATTTGGGAAGTCCGCTGATTATCGACCATGGCGCTGAAGTGCGCCAATGCGCTTTTCTTCGCTGCCCGGCCATTGTGGGTAAAAACGCCGTGGTGGGAAATTCCTCTGAGCTGAAGAACGTGATTTTGTTCGATAACGTGCAGGTGCCGCACTTCAACTACGTGGGCGATTCCATTTTGGGATATTGCGCGCACACGGGCGCCGGTGCTATTACCAGCAATCTGAAAAGTGATAAAACCCTGGTCACGGTAAGGGATCGCCACACCGGCGAGGCCATTGAGACGAACATCAAGAAGTTCGGCGCCATGTTGGGCGATCACGTTGAAGTTGGCTGCAACAGCGTTTTGAATCCGGGCACGGTTGTGGGCCCCAACACCATGATTTACCCGTTGTCGCGCGTGCGCGGTTTTGTGCCCGCGAACAGCATCTTTAAGGACGAAA
>CAKTVK010000116.1 GCA_934623455.1 uncultured Eggerthellaceae bacterium
CGTGACCATCAGATTCGTGGTGATAGCAGCAGTGTCCAGGCCGAACAAAATGCTGTACACCAAAGCAATGAGCCACAGGGAAAGACCGAGCAATGCGAACGAAGCAACGCACAGGCCCATGGTCAAACCAGACTTGAAGCTCACGTTCAAAGCCTTGGCAACAGACTCTTCAGCTGCATGAGCGGTGCGGGTGTTAGCGCGCGTTGCAACGTGCATGCCCACGTAACCAGCAGCAGCGGACAAAACGCCGCCCGTGATGAAGGCCAGAGCAGTGGGGATGGACAGAGCAACAGCCATAACCACAGCAACAATGACCATAAAGATGATGAGCAGCTTGTATTCGCTCATCAAGAAGGCCTTAGCGCCCTTCTGGATTTTCAGCGAAATGCTGTTCATTTTTTCGGCGCCCGGATCCTGTTTCAGAACCCAAGAGCCCAGGTAAGCGGCCACGCAAATGCCAATAACGGCACAGATGGGGGCCATGATTGCTATATAAGCACTCACCTATTTCCTCCTTTAACGTTCCAATACGATTCGTATTTCCCTTCGGCCTGGCATTCTGAGTCGAAGGGAAATAGCCTGTCTATTTTAGTCAATTTGTAGAATTTTTGAAGCCTTTTCTTTTGTTTTTTGACCGTATACAGGGCAAAAGGCAGCAAAGATGAAGAAAAGTTTACTAGAAAGTTACATTTCGGTTGCACAAGGAAAGCACACAGCACCCTTAAAGAGCGCGACAAACGCCCTATAAATTATCGCGACACCACTGGATGTTGCCCATAACCGTGCGAATAAGCTCATCAGTTGATTCGAATATTATCATAGGACGCAAAAACGCCACGAACTCTAAGCGCAAACGTTGTCCATAAATGTCCTTGTTGAAATCAAGGATATGCGCTTCCACATTCGCGTGCGCCGCTTCCCCGAACGTTGGAGCGCCCCCTACTGACACAGCCGCTTTATAGCGCTTTCCATTTTCGGTCTGCGCATACGCGCCATACACGCCTTCGCCCAACGAGTACAAATCTGAAGGGATGGTGACGTTTGCCGTTCGAAATCCCATGTCGCGACCTTCGCCACGCCCGCTTTCAACAACTCCCTCCAGCGCAAAAGGACCACCAAGCAGCTTGTTGGCCTCTACAATATCGCACGCTGCCAGTAAACCGCGAATGCGCGTTGCCGTAATGGGCGCATCATCAAGCGCAAACAGCTCGTAGCCACGTACATCCATGCCACGCAGAGCACCCCAGCTCGTCATGGTCGCAACGCTGCCCTGTGCTTTCGCGCCAAAATGAAAATCGTTTCCCACGTGAAGCGAAGCGGGAATGTTGTTCGCGAAAACGTTCTGAAGAAACGCCTGCGGAGAAAGCGAGAAAAACTCCCTGGTTGGCGGTAGCGCCAATACATACGTTGCACCGAGTTCATCGAGCACGCGAAGACGGTGATCGTTTGACATAAGCTTTTTCAGCTTGTCGGGACGAAACGTTTCATCGGGATCTTGCGCGAACGTGATAATGGCGCTCGGAGCTTCCCTGCGCTGCGCATCTTCCAGGGCTTTCTCTATGATGAAGCGATGTCCCAAATGCACGCCATCGAATACGCCGAACGCACACGATGCCCCCTTAAGGACGCAGCATTCCCGGAAATCGCCGCCTACTTCCACGATCATAAGTCCCGCCCCTTTCGCATGACCGAAGGATTGAACACGCAATCAGCTTTCCATTTCACATCCGTGCTGCTGTAGCGATAAATCGCTGCAAGCTTGTTTTCGTAGACGACAGAAATATACTCGCCCTCGGTTGGCGCCGCAGTGCTTCCGTGATACGTGGGGAAACAACAATCACCCTGATGCTGAGCGGCATCACACGGTTCTTCCATAAGGCTGACCTGGGATGGCAACAGCGCGTTACCGTTCGCAAGACGCGCATGAGCCGCATCGTCAACGTAGGCAAAGCGATACTCCAAAAGCGGCAGCGGATCAAGCGCGCTTTTCGTAGAAAGCTGCTCTAACGTTTCAAGGCTCACGCAATCGTCCACCGAAAGACAGCCGGAACGAGTGCGGCGCAATTCGGCAACGTGGGCAACCGTACCTAACGACCTGCCCAAATCGCGCGCGAAGGAGCGAATATACGTCCCCTTCGAAACGCTCACTTCCAAGCGCCAACGCATATAAGGGCACGTCTCATCGGGTGCCAGCAGGTCGATAAAATCAACGTCGTAAATCTCAACCGCGCGCGGCTCAAGCTCTACCGCGTTTCCCTTGCGCGCCTCATCGCATGCTTTCTTACCATTCTTTTTAAGCGCGGAATACAGCGGCGGAACCTGCATGATCTTGCCGGAAAGCGTCTTTACGTACGAAGCGGCAAATTCTCGATCGAACACCACGGCGGGAACATCCGCTTGCTCGATAACTGCGCCTTCCCTATCGTCCGTTTCCGTAGCGGCGCCGAACGCAACATCAACAAGATACGTTTTATCGTGACCAACAAGATACTTATCAAGCCTGGTCGCAGGGCCAACGCACACAATAAGGACGCCTGATGCCTGCGGATCAAGGGTGCCCGCATGCCCTACGCGCTTCTCACCGAAAATCCTGCGGCAGCGCGAAACAACGTCATGCGAGCTCATTCCGCACGGCTTATCAACGCCCACTACCAGCGAAAGGCCCGATTCTCCCCGTTTCACCGTACTACTGTTCCTTCCACATCTCTTGCAAATATGAGCACAATTCTTCTTTTACCTGGTCAAACACTTCTGCAACAGCACCATCAAGCGTCATGCCGGCCGCAGCTTTATGGCCGCCGCCGCCATGCTCAAACGCGAAGACGGCGATATCGGTACCGTCTTTCGAACGCAAGCTGCCGCGAACGTTTTCCTCGGTTTCGCGCAGCGTGCAAGCAACGCGCACGCCATCAATGCTGCGCAGCGTGTTCACGATATTATCCGCATCGGTTTTCGTAGCGCCCGCGCTCGCGAAATCATCAAGCGTGACATACGTCACGGCAAGAGCACCATCCAAAAGAAGCTCCATGCGCGCAACGGCGCGATTCTCCAGCTGCAAAGAAGCAATACTGCGGCGCTGGAAAATCTGCGTGCAGACCATCTCCAGGTCGGCGCCACATTCCAGCATCTCTGCAGCGCAACGGAACGCAAACGGATTAGCATTTTGGTATTGGAAACGCCCTGTATCGGTGACCAAGCCCGTGAATGCGCACAGAGCAACGTCTCCGCTGCGGTCAACGCCCAGCTCGCCTATAAGCTGCCACACGTTGAGCGTATTCGATGCTGCATCAGGATCAACGTAATTCAACACAGAAATAGCTTCTTTATTCGCATGATGGTCCAAGGTGATTGTAAAACCCGCGTGCTTGTGAAGCGATGCGGCAGCTTGACCCATACGCTCATGATTCGGGACATCAACCGTAATAACGCATGACTCCATCACCAGAGAAGCCTCATCTGCAGCTGCCGCAGGCGCCGTGGATTCGCAAGCGCCCACCATCTGCTCAAGCAGCTCAGCCGCCGGCACCATATCATGCACACCCGGCAGGAATCCCAACGACGTATCGATACTCGATGCATCCGTTGCCAACACGCACTGCGCTTTCTTGCCCAGCCGATGCAACGCATGCTTGAGCGCAAGCTGCGATCCAATGCAGTCGCCATCGGGGCTTACGTGGCCCACGATAATATAATTGTCGTGCTCGCGCAGCGCTTGGGCAATTTGCGCCAGCGTGGCATTCGTTTGGGGTGTGGGCGCCATCATGCATCATCCTTTACTGTTTTTTTCGTCGCCACTCTTACTGCTTCTTGCAGCTTCCATTGCGGCGTTTACGTCACAACATTCGCGTCACAGTATTCGCGCCAGGGCCGCCCTGGCACCAACGCGAATCACCTGCGAATCCTCAAAGGGGCGCAGGCCTTACGCCCACGCCCCTTGTTCAATCATAACCCCGCGAACCTGTTCAACAAGCAAAATTACTCGTTGTAGATGTCGTCCTCTTCCTGCGGGACATACGCAGGACGCGTTTCCTCTTTTGCCAACGCATTGGCAATACGCTGAGCCTCATCTACGCTGGTATCCAGAATAAAACGAAGCTCCGGAGCAACACGCCAGGTCAAACGTTTAGCAAGAAGCGAACGAATGCGGCCTTTCGCCTTATCGAACGCAGCTTGCGCTTCTTCATACTCTCCCACCGGCGCCGCATAAAACACGTTGCAAGCGCTGCGGTCAAAACTCACTTCGCAACCAGTAATCGTTACCTGGTTCAAGCGCGGGTCGGAAATGTCGAACAGCAGAATGCTCGCAATATTTTCCTGTGCCTGCGCGTTCAATTTACGACTTGACGAATTCTGTTTCATGGGAACTCCTCTCGATCGCTTTTACTGCCTTTGCGGGCGCACTACTCCGTGCGCTCGACTTCTACGTTGCGGAAGCCTTCGATGGTATCGCCCACCTTGATATCCTGGTAGCCATTCACGCCAATACCGCATTCGTAACCCTGCTTGACCGACTTCACGTCGTCCTTGAAGCGCTTCAACGAAGACAGAACGCCTTCGAAGATAACAGTGCCATCGCGAACCACGCGTACCTGGTCATCGCGGCTCAGCTCACCTTCAACAATATAGCATCCGGCGATGTTGCCAACCTTGGGAACGCGGAAAACATCGCGAACTTCGGCAATACCCGTATCCTTTTCGACGATATCCGGCTTGAGCAAGCCAACGCGTGCGGCGTTGATGTCTTCGAGCGCCTGATAGATAACGCGGTACAGGCGAATATCGACTTTTTCCTTCTCGGCCTGCTGCTTCGACTTACCGGTCGGACGCACGTTAAAGCCAATGATGATGGCATCGGACGCCGCGGCCAAGGTAACGTCAGTCTCGGTGATACCGCCAACGGCTGCATGCACGATGTTGATCTTGACTTCGCTTTGATCCATCTTGTCGAAGGCATCGCGCAGCGCTTCAATGGAGCCCTGAACGTCGGCCTTGATAATCAGGTTCAAGTCGGTCTGCTTGCCCTCTTCAATGCGGTTGAACAAGTCGTCAAGCGACATATGGCTCTTCGTTTCCTGTTCCGCCAAACGGGCACGCAGCGCACGCTCCTCCGCCAGCTTGCGGGCATCGCGCTCGTCTTCGAACACACGGAATTCGTCGCCCGCCGTGGGAACGGAGTTCAGACCCAGGATTTCAACCGGGTCAGACGGATACGCGGCCTTCACGTGATCGCCCTTCGGGTTTACCAGGGCGCGCACACGGCCGTACGACGTACCGGCAACCACCGTATCGCCCGGCTTGAGAGTACCGCGCTGCACCAAAACGGTAGCAACGGGGCCACGGCCCTTGTCCAGATTTGCCTCGATAACAAAGCCAGAAGCAAGCGCATCGGGGTTCGCGCGCAGACCCAAAACGTCAGCCTGCAGCAAAACGGTTTCCAACAGCTCATCCACGTTCAAATGCTTCTTCGCAGAAACGTTGACGAACATGTTCTCGCCGCCCCACTCTTCGGGGATGATGCCGTACTGCGTAAGTTCCTGACGTACGCGCTCGGGGTTCGCGCCATCCTTATCGATCTTGTTCACCGCAACAACAATCGGCACATTTGCCGCCTTCGCGTGGTTGATCGCCTCGATGGTCTGCGGCATAACGCCGTCATCGGCGGCAACAACCAAGATGATAACGTCGGTGACCTGCGCACCACGGGCACGCATTGCTGTAAACGCCTCGTGACCAGGGGTATCGATGAACGTAATCTGATGATCCATCAGGTTGACCACCGAAGCGCCGATATGCTGCGTAATGCCGCCCGCTTCGCCTGCCGCAACGCCGGAATGGCGAATGGCGTCAAGCAAAGACGTCTTGCCATGGTCAACGTGACCCATAACGGTAACAACAGGCGGACGCGGCTTCAAATCCTCATCGGAGTCGTTGTAAACCACTGCGTATTCCTCTTC
>CAKTVK010000117.1 GCA_934623455.1 uncultured Eggerthellaceae bacterium
AATGGCGATTTTAATTTGACTGTGATTGGCTATTTTAGTCTGACTTTTTGTGGCTATTTTAACCCGACACTAACAGCAATGCGGGCCGGCGCGATTTTGCGGACATTCGGAATCGAATCAAGGTAAAAACGAAGTCAGATATTGCGTTTTACCTCAAAAAAACCGCGCCCCAAGTGGGACGCGGCTGCAATTCTTAATTTCTTGCGGCTCTGCTTTTGCAACGTCGCGCGGTTCCAGTCGAAATCGCGCACGGCAGATGCACGTCAGTATCCCTCGGAGGGTTTCGCCTCATCGCTGGGAGTAGGCTTGCTGGGAAGCGCCTCTTCCTGCTTCTCCCTCTTGGGAAGGTAGACGGCAATAATCAGCGTTGCGAAGAACGAGATATACGTGACCAGGAAGAACACCCAGAAGCTGTAACCCTTCTTGTAGGCGAAGTAGGCAATTGCATAAGGGATGACGCCCAGCAAGATGAACCATATCAGGATGTTCTGAAGATTCATGGGGTCGAAAAGAAACCCGAGGTCGAACAGTCCGTTGACACCAATCATGAGCGTACCTCCTTCGAATGCGAATTAAGCTTCTATCTCATCATACACCGTTATTTTGAGAAAGTCTCACTCGTTTTTATGCGAATTGCAACTGAGTTATCCATTTTTTGCATAAGGGCATTTCTATGTATTTTGCAGGGGAAATATTTATCCACGGTCGATTTTGATAACGCAGAAATATTGCGGGAATTTCTCGGACACATGCTGGGAAATCATGGTTTTCAGTTCATCTTCGCCAATTTCAACCGCATAAGGTTCGAAACAATCGAAAATCACGTTCGTGCGATTCTCGCCTGGCACAATACGCAAATCATGGATGCTCAGGCGCGGGTCAATCTGTGCTACGTCTTCCGAAATCCATTTACGCAACTTGCTCACGCGCGCATCGCTTGTCACAATGGGGTCAAGATGGATGACTACCGCAAGGCCTTCGTTTTTCAAAAAGTCCTGCTCAATGGCATCAATAAGCTCATGGCTCGTTAGAATATCAACAGATGAGTCAACTTCCGCGTGAATGCTTGCGAACACGCGACCAGGGCCGTAATCGTGCACAATCAAATCGTGGATGCCCAAAATGCCCTTGTAGGAGAGCATCTTGTTTTCGATAACCTTTATGGTTTCGGGGTCTGCGGGCTTGCCCAAAAGGGGGTCAACCGCATCGCGTACCAGCTCCACGCCGCTCCACAAAATGAACGCCGCCACCGCAAGACCAACCCATCCGTCCAGCTCAAATCCGGTAAAGTACGAAACGCCCGCCGCAGCAAGAACCGCTGCCGTGGTTATCACGTCGTTGCGGGAATCCACCGATGCCGCTGCCAACACGCCCGAGTCAATCTCGTTTCCAACCTGCGCGTTGAATAGCATCATCCACAGCTTCACTGCAATGGAAAGAAGCAAGACCGCCACCAGCACAGCGCTGTATTCCACCGGAGTGGGATTCATCAGCTTCTCGATGCTTCCGCGTGCCAGCTCTACGCCCACGACCAGCACCAATACGGCAACAGATAACCCCGCCAGGTACTCGTAGCGGCCGTGTCCGTAGGGATGCCCCGCATCGGCAGGCTTGCTCGCCAGCTTAAAGCCCAAAAGGCTAATGATGTTCGATGCCGCGTCGGATAGGTTGTTCACGGCGTCGGCAACAATGGAAATGGAACCTGCAGCAAGGCCAATGGCTGCTTTTGCCGCACACAGCAGCGTGTTCAGCGCAATGCCCACAACGCTCGCGCGCATTCCAACGGCCTGGCGCCCTTTCGTGGTGGCCGCGGTTTCCTTGTTTCCAACTATTTTATTCACCGAGAACAGCATGGTGATCCTTTCAAAGACGTCTTTGTTAGCCATTGTATGACAGTTTCAAAAGAACCTCGCTGTTTTTTACGCTTTAACGTACAATAGTTATTCTTGGAGCGGGGAGCTTCAAAGCTTGAAATAAATGAAACCGAGAAAGGATTTCTTATGGCAGAAGAAGAGATCTTGGAGGAAGAGGACGTTGTTATCTCCGACATGCTGGAGCAAATCCTGTTGTTTGCCGTGCAGGAGGCAAAAGAGCGTCTGGCTGAAGAAGGGGAATGCGCTCCTTTTGCTGCAACGTTGGTGCGCGATTTGATGTATTTCGATTCCATTGTTGGCGAAACGCCTGATGAGATGTACGAAAAGGCAGAAGAGCTGATTTCTGGCCTTGACGGCATTACGGGTTATGCGTTCTGCTACGATGGTTGGATGGATGACGAGCAGACCGATGCCATTATTGCTGAAGGCGGCCTGCCGGGCGATGAAGTTGGCGTTGCGATTGGCTGCCCTTATACGGTGGACGAAGACGGCAACTACACGTTTGACGAGGAAGTGCTGTTCTTGGGTGATGCGCCCAACTATGCCATCAACCTTGAGCCGGCAGAAGACTGGACGCCTGAAGAAGAAGAGTAGTCCTGCGCGCCCGCTGCGGCCGTTCGGTTCCTCGCTGCGAACTGAGCGCGATCGATGCTCGTGCAGTGAATGGCTGCACCGGACAATTAAAGTACCAAGTAGGTAGCCCCGCTGAAGCGATTCGGCGGGGTTTTTCATGCGATTTTACATTTTGTAGCTTTTTGTAGACGAATTGATAGCGTTTTAGCCTGATTTGATAGCTTTTTGTTAGAACGTGAAGGTATGGTGAATCCACAAAGTTCAGATAAATGCAGCTTGAACGGCAGATTCCAATTTGCTAGAATATTTAGGCTAATCCTGCTTCGGGGGTTTTGCCTTTGTCGCCCGAAGCCGTACAGTCCAAAGGAGGTGAGCTGATGAAGGCTTATGAACTGCTGTTTTTTGTCGCACCGAATATCGACGAAGAATCCCGTCTTGCAGCAATGAAGCGTGTTGAGAACACCATCGCAGAAGGCAATGGTGTGATTGATACCGTCACTGACTGGGGCAAGCGTAAACTTGCTTACGAGATTAACGGCCAGACCGAGGGTGAATATACTCTCATCGATTTTCATGCAAATCCCGCTAGCATTGCTGAACTGAATCGCGTTCTGCGCATCACCGACGCTATCGAGCGTCACATGATCGTGGCCCGCGCTGATCGCGACTAGTGATTGATTAGGTGAAATTTCACCAAGCATGAAAAGAGGAAGACATGAGCATTAACAGAGTAATCATCAGTGGTAATTTGACGCGCGATCCTGAGCTTCGCAACACGGCTGGTGGAGTTTCTATTCTTGGTTTCGGCGTGGCGGTTAACGATCGTCGTCGCAACGCTCAAACAGGTGAATGGGAAGATTATCCGAACTACATTGACTGCACCATGTTCGGTGCACGTGCGGAAAGCCTTTCTCGCATTCTGACCAAGGGCATGAAGGTCTCCATTGAAGGAAAACTTCGCTGGAGCCAGTGGGAGAAGAAGGACACGGGCGAAAAGCGCAGCAAGATTGAAGTGATTGTGGATGAACTGGAGTTCATGAGCAGTCGCAACGGCGGCGGTGCTGGTGATTATAGCAATGGCGGTTCGCGTTCGTATGGCGCTGCTCCTGTTGCTGCCCCTTCTGTGAGTGCTGAATCTTCCATTTACGATGAAGATATTCCATTCTAAAGAAACGAAAGAGGTTTGAATATGGCCGATTATTCAAAGCAGCCTCGTCGTAAATACTGCCAGTTCTGCAAGGACGACACGCAGTTTATCGACTATAAGGATACGCAGTTGCTGCGTAAATTTGTTACCGATCGTGGCAAAATCAAGCCGCGTCGCGTGACGGGTTGCTGCACCCAGCATCAGAAGGACGTTGCCAATGCCGTAAAGCGTTCTCGTGAAATGGCATTGATGGCTTACGTGGTTCCCGCAATCAGCGGTCGTGGCGATCGCCGCAAGCGCGATTAAGAAGGAGGAACCATGAAAGTTATTTTGACGACTGAAGTTCAGGGTAAGGGCGGCGAAGGCGACGTTATTGAAGTCGCTCGTGGTTTCGCTAACAACTACCTGATCCCCCAGGGATTTGCTATTCTGGCTACTCCGGGCAACCTGAAGCAGCTGGAACAGCGCAAGAAGAACATTGCAAAGCGTGAAGAGAAGCGCGTTGCTGAAGCAGCCGAGCTGAAGGCTAAGCTGGAAGCAGCTCCTGTTTTCGTGGCAGCCCAGGTTGGCGACGAAGGCCAGCTGTTCGGTTCTGTTACTTCTACCATGATCGCCGAAGCTGCAGCCGCTAAGTTCGGCATTGAGCTTGACAAGCGTCGCGTTGAGCTGAAGGCTCCTATCAAGACCGCTGGCGAGTTCGAAGTTGCCGTTTCTCTGTACCGCACCGCTAAGGCGACTCTGAAGGTGCTGGTTGGTGCAGAAGAGCCCGTAGCTGCTGAAGAGCCTGCTGCAGAAGCTGCGCCCGAGGCTGAGGAAGTTGCAGCTGAGTAACATAAAGCTGTAAACCTTCGCGAGCTTATCGCAAATTGAAGAGTCCCTGCTCAGGCGAGCTAGGGACTCTTTTGCAAGTAAGACCCTTTTATGAGAATGGGAGAACGATATGTCAAATCAATTTGAAGAAGATGGCTGGGTCGAATCATCTGCCGCACCCGTGCCCGCGCAACCTGCGGCACCGGCGGGTCCGTCTTCATCGGATTTGGCGCGTTCTCGTCGCGCGCTGCCCCAAAATATCGATGCTGAGCAATCGGTGCTGGCGGCGTGCATGCTTAATACCGAGGCCATGGAGGAAGTAGCAACGCAGTTGCAGCCGCAAAACTTCCACCGGCCTGCTCATGGCATTATCTTCGAAGCCATGATGGATCTGTATAAGCGCAACATTCCCGTTGATCCCATTTCTTTGGCGGAGAACTTGCATGGCAAAGGCCAGCTGGAAGCTGTGGGCGGTCGCAGCTACTTGATTGAGCTGTCCGACAACACGTTTGCCCTGACCAACTGGAAAAGCCACGTTTCCGTGGTGAAGCGCACCTCTGTTTTGCGCGACTTGGTTCATGCGTCCAACGCCATTAACGCGCTGGCATTCGATGCGCCCGACGACTTGAATGTAGTGGTCGAAGAAGCCGAAAAAATGCTTTTCAACGTGACCGAAAAGCGCGTTTCCTCTGAATTCAAACCCATGAATAAGCTTCTGGAAGGCGCGTTCGAAGAGTTGAAAAAGCTCAAAGAGCAGCAAGGCGAAATGGCCGGCGTGCCCACAGGTTTTGTGGACGTTGACAATCTGTTCCATGGCTTCCGCGGCGGTGACCTGGTAATTCTTGCAGCTCGACCTGGTGTTGGCAAAACGTCGTTCGCGTTGAACCTGGCGGTCAACGCCGCAAAAGCGGGCGTTTCGGTTGCTTTCCTTTCCTTGGAAATGAGCGCATCGCAGTTGGTACAAAGAATCTTGTGCTCCGAGGCTCGTTTGAGCTTGTCAAAAGTGCGCAGTGGCCACATTGGCAAGGCGGAATTTACTGCGTTGCGTGAAGCTGCTAAGGCACTGTCGAAGCTTGATATTGTGATTGACGATACACCTGCGCTTTCTATTCTGGAATTGCGCGCAAAAGCTCGCCGTGAGCTGCGCAATAAAGAAAAAGGCCTGATTGTTGTTGACTACTTGCAGCTCATGCAGCCGGCAACGGCACGCCGCGATGGCAACCGCGCCGTAGAAGTTGGTGAGATTTCCCGTGGCTTGAAGGTTCTGGGCAAGGAAATGAACATGCCGGTGTTGGCGTTGTCCCAGTTGTCGCGTAGCATTGAGCAGCGCGGCGGAAAAAAGCGCCCGATGCTTTCTGACCTGCGTGAATCGGGCTCAATCGAGCAGGACGCCGACATTGTTATGTTCATTGACCGAAGCATGAACGAGCAAGAGGCGGAATCGCGCGACCGTTTGCCTTTGGGAGAAGCCGAGCTTATTGTGGCAAAGCACCGTAACGGCGCAACGAAAGACATTCGCCTTTCCTTCGAAGCGGAGTT
>CAKTVK010000118.1 GCA_934623455.1 uncultured Eggerthellaceae bacterium
CGATGCGGAAAAAGGCACGAACGATTTCGAGCTTTTGGCGGCGTACCTTTCCAAGGGGAGCAAAGCCTCGCGCGTGGCCGACCTGTTCCACCTTCATCGCAACGGCGTTGCTTACCGCATCGATCGCATCCAAAGCCGGTTTAATATTGATTTGGAGTGCCCTGCTACCAGGAATTACGTTCAGACGGCAATTTTCTTCAAGATAACAACCGACCCTGAATGCGCCCGCAAGATTTTGGGACGTCCGAAAGAATAGGATCGATGCGCGAGCCAGGGTGCGTGGCAGGCGCGAGAGTGAACCATGATGACGGACGCAGCGGTGCTAGCTGCAGGCACAGGGATCGCAAACAATCGAATACAGGCGGCGGGCACATAAGCCGTAAGACAACGCCAACACAAATCAACGAAAAGCGCCATCGGGGCAAACGAAAAGAATGGCCCCCGCAATTGGAAAGATGGAGAGAGTCGCAGAGGCCAATTAGAGAAAAAGATGAGAGGAGAACTTTTACGTTAAGCGAAAGGAGAGACCTCGCTTAACGGTTCATTCCGTCTCGCCGTGCCATTATCTCCCGAAATCACAATTATGGTAAGTGAAATATCCATAAACTCTGAAAGCACATTTCTGTGCAAGTAGCCAGAGGGAATTTTAGCGACACGACAACAGGAAACCCGATGACTTTTACCCATTCCGACACGAAATAGCTGTAAAAGCAGACAACACAACATGATATGTTTCTGTCGCATTTTCTAGTGAACAAAAAACAAGAAGCGGGTATCCTGTCTAACCGTCGTAAAAGAGAACGACTATGCACTACGCCTGACAACAGGCAACAAAGAAAGGAATTACTATGTGCTTCAGACCAGCAACTGTAGAAATTGACGAAGATGCGATGGCTGGCGCTCCTGGCGCCCCTGGCATCCCTGGCGTTCCCGGTGCCCCCGCGGCTCCCGGCGTTCCTGGCGCTCCGGCTGCCCCCGGTGCCCCCGCGGCTCCTGGCGCTCCGGCTGCCCCCGGTGCCCCCGCGGCTCCTGGCGCTCCTGCAGGTAACTAAAACCAACAAGGAAGGCGTTCGCAAGAGCGCCTTCCTTGTTTTTAGGGGGCAATGAGACCCACTCTTCGATGATGAAATTGCCCCGATTAAATCGGGGCAATATGGTTAAACACCTACGATTAAGTATCGCATTCACACTTTAGCGCGATGGAAAAATTAGAAAATACGTTCCAATCGTGTTAATAGAATGTCCAAAAGTTCTTGATGCTCAACAGCAAAGCAAATAACAGCGATATTAACCTCGGAATCCTCGTCAAGCACTTCTAGATTATTCACCCTAACGGTGGGATCGACTCCCGCCTGCGTCACCGAGATATGCAGCGACCCTTCCCCGTTCGAAGCTGCGCACTTCACGTGCCCAACAATGCCGCCGAGTTTTTCCACATCGTATGCAACGCCCGCCAATGCAGCCGCCAAACATGCGGGGCTCAGCGTGGAGTTTTCCAGCTCAAGCGCGCAAGACACAACAAGCGCTCCTTCATGGGTCGTAAGCTTGCACAGAGCAATACCGCCGCCCACATTTGCGGATATGGTCTTTGCATCGTCGCTGTGGTGATGGTGCTGATGATTGCAATCGCAATCACATGAACCATTATCGTGCTCGTGGATATGGTCATGCTCATGTTCGTGATGATGGTGATGACCGCAGCCGCAGCCCTCGTGGTGGTTCACCGAATGCTCGGAATTGCGCTTCTCAACATCTTCCATGATTACGCTTCCTCCCCCAACAACGCCGTCATATCGGTATCGGAAATTCCTTCCCGGGCGCTTATGAACACAACAGGCTTATCTGCACCAGCATATTCAAGGGCCTCGTTCTTAATCGTTTCAAGAACAGATTCATCCACCAAATCGCATTTGTTCACTAGTATTACGTCGGCGCTTTCCAACTGCCCACGCAGAAGGAGCTCAAGCGGAACGCGAATGCGCTGCCAGCGAGAGGCGTCAACCAAGACGCACGTGCGAACTTCCTTTGCATGCGGTGCAAGCGCCTTCGCCATAGAGGACGGCACCGCAACGCCTGTTGCCTCCAAAACCAAGACCTCGGGATCAAATTCCTTGAAAATCCCCTCAACGGCTTCGGGCAGCTGACCTAGCAGCGAACAGCAGGCGCATCCTGAGAACAGGCTTTTCACCGCATAGCCGCCAGATCCAACTGTGGAGCCATCAACATCAACTTCGCCGATTTCGTTTTCAAGAATGGCAATTGGCGTCTCCCTACTTGATCGGGAAGTAATCCAATTTGCCAGCTGAAGCAAAACCGTTGTTTTTCCCGACCCCAAGAAACCACCAAGAATCAGAATCTTTTCATCACGAACCATTGCACGCACCCCTTCTCCTATAGTTAGCAACAACTATAGCAAAAAAGAAGACCTGATAGTTTGTGCATTTTATCCTTGATCGGCTCGATCGCTAGAACCGCTGGATGCTCCGGCATTCACAGCCCCACCGACATCGGCCCCTTCCCCGCCACCGCCCGCGAGCGCGCCGTCAGCGTCGGCATCGCTTTGACCAGGGAAGACGCCACGGATTGCCTGCCAGGCGCCTTCCATCTGGCCAGCCACCTGCTCACGCGCCGCGCGCAAGGCATCGCCTGCATGGTTCGCCGCGCTTGAGCCCAGCGCATCCGCCAAATCCGCAGCAAAGCGCCGCAGGACATCCGCATGCTCCCCCGCACGTGCCGCCGCTGCGCGCAAATACTGCACCGATTGCACACCACCGCCAAACAGCATGTTCACGTCCAGCGCCCCCGATGCCTCCGCGGAATCGAACAACGCCGTCACAAACTCACGCTTCTCCTGCTCAGAATACGAGCGAAGCCACCGATTCGTGGCAGCGTCGAACACCTGCGAAGCCGCGGTAAGCCCCGCACGACGCACGAACGCATCATCAATAACTTCCCAGCTGAACAAATCGTGCTGCCGAAAGCCCAGCTCAGAGCTTTGCACGACCTCGAAAGGCGCCTCGGAGTAAAGAATCGTCCCAATGATGGAATCTTGCGGCATCAGCTTGTGAAGCTTCAACGACGCCGCCTTAAACTCCACCGCATCAAACGCGCTCTCCATAAAGCCGGGGCCATCAAAACTGTACGCCGCCGCAATGCGCGATCGCGCCTCATCGGAGGCGGAAAGCATCACGTACTCCGCAATATTTCCACCCTTGGAATGTCCGCCCAGATAGAAGGGGCGACGCAGGCAATCGCGGCGCGAAGCGTCAGAAACGTTGTCGGGAGCTGCGCCTTCGCCCGTAACATCCGTCAAGCTTGTCGCACTCATCCGCACGGAGGCATCATTCACGGCAGCGCGTCGTGCGGCCAGACGTGAAACAAATCCCCTCCATGGCAACGCGCGCTTTCCCGTCCGCTCATCCCGAGCCGCCGGCGCCTGAGCCCGCGCAACCACGCGCCCGTCCCGACAAACCCGCTTCGCCTCCCGCTCAAGCTGCTCCGTCACAAAAGCCAGCCCAAGCGCCTGCGACGGAACAGGGCTTTCAAGCGCCAGATTAAAATCCTCGCGCCACCCGGCAAGCGACGCATCGGTCCCTCGAAACGCCACAAACGTGAATTCATCGCACGCAAACGTGGTGACGCTGAACTGCACCGCGCGGTCCTCGTCGAACACGCTTTGGTAGCGAACGACCCTCACCTGCCGAAATCGCGGGCTCATTGCCGCCGCCAGAAAACACGCGCGCACCTGATTGGCAACAAGACCCGTGAACATTTGGTCGAAACATTCCGCGCACAACAAGTCGCGCAACGAAAACGCCAGCTCATCGCTACCCGATGCATCAACCAAAACGCCGTCTTCGCGCAGATCATAGCCGCCCTGCACAAACGCCGCCAGCTCCACGCGCACCATGGCAAGCTGCGTAAACAGCGCCGCATCAAGCTCGTTGAACGGCTTCTCGCTAAACGTTGCAAATTCTGTTTCAACATACGATTGAAGATTCACAGGGGTCCCTTCGCTCACCTTTGCCTGCACATCGGTTTCATCCGGAAGGCGCCGAAGCCCTTCCCACCTGCACCGCGCGCCGTCTGCGTCACGCGGCATCCGCACCAAGCGCCACTCGTGCCGCACATCGTCCACGCGAACGCACCGCACGAACGGCCGCAGGGCCTAACCTCGACCTCGCATGCGGGCCGCATCCGCCGGGCGCAACACACTCACCACATTGTAAGCCACTCCCGCGAAATCAATCCCGCACGCAAGCCTCCCCGCTGCATTTGTTACCTATCTGCAGCTCGAGAAGCACAAAAGCCCCCGGACGAAAAGCCATTCAGAAATCCGAAGCAAACGGCAACACAAACCGCCCCCTCAGAACAACCGAAGGATGCAATCAACAACCAGCAACGCATACCCAGGGTTAACAGTCATTACCCAAAGCCAACAACTATTGCGCACTATTGCCCAAATGCTAACAAAGTTATCTAAAAGCTAACAAAGTTGCCCACATGCCGCAAAGGCTATCCAGAGAGTGTATACTGTCAAATGAACGAATCCTAGAGCAAATAACGCTTTTATCAGGAGGAATGCCATAATGGACGAAAAACTGAAAAATCCCTTCACGCCTGTTGTTGGCAAAGTTCCCGTCTTCATGGCCGGCCGCAACAACATCATCGCCGACATGGAGGAGCTATTCGATGAGGGCCCCTCGTCCCCTTCTGTTATTTCTCTTCTTGTTGGCGCACGCGGTACAGGAAAAACAGCGCTTCTCTCCTACTTTGCCCGCGAAGCAGAAGCAAGAGGTTGGGTTGCCGTACAGGTTTCCTGCGCAAAAGACATGCTTGAAGAAATATACTCACACACAATTCGCTCAGCCGAGCACCTAATCGATTCTGCACCAAAAAAGAAACTGAAAAGCGTCTCGATAGCAAAAATCGGCGCCTTAGAATGGGACAACGCCCAAGAAGAACCGCGAAGTTGGCGCACGAAAATGGAAAATATCCTGGATGCGCTCGCAGATACCGATACCGGTCTTTTGATTACCGTTGATGAAGTCAATTCTTCCATTCCCGAAATGACAACCCTTGTTTCGGCGTTTCAGCACTTCATAGACGAAGACCGTAAAGTTGCCCTGCTCATGGCTGGCCTGCCCTATGGCCTCTCTGCTCTTTTATCGGGTAAAACCACTTCGTTTCTTAGACGAGCTGCCCGATACAATCTAGGACCGATCAGTGATTATGATGTTAGAGAAGCACTTGTCGTGACAATGGAAAAAGGCGGCAAAACCTTCAAACCGGAAGCTCTTGATAAAGCAGTTGAAGCAATTAACGGCTTCCCCTATATGCTTCAACTCGTAGGCTATCGGGCATGGAGGATTTCGACCGATCGAACAATAATCAATGTCCAAGACATAGAAAATGCCATCTCTATTGCCCAAACAGAACTCGAAGAACGCGTATACGAAGCAACATGGTTTGAGCTAACGCCCGCCGATAAAGAGTTTCTTTATGCGCTTCTCGAAGACGATTCGGTAACGCTGCAATCAACCTTGGCATCCAGGCTAGGAAAAACCAGCGCGCATGTTTCGCGGTACAAGAAAAGGCTCCTTCAGGAGGGCGTAATCCAAGAGAAGTCCAGGGGTGTGATCGAATTCTGCCTGCCAGGATTCAGAAGCTATGTCACGCAGATGAAGGAAAATGAATAAACGCCGAATCGTTCACGCTCTCTGTCCACTGATCCTTCCTGGACAGAGAGCAAGTGCGGCTGTTTGCAAGCAGTTACATTTGCTCTTATTTTCCTGTCATCCCCGCCCGCTCGCGCCGTTTGCTATAAAATGATAGTTTTGAAACAACACACCGCAGCAAAACGCGCGCCGAGCAAAGCGCATCCAAGGAGAGAGCCCACA
>CAKTVK010000119.1 GCA_934623455.1 uncultured Eggerthellaceae bacterium
GACATATATGTTCAAAACGCCTGCGGGAACGTGGCGGGCGTGAGCAAGAAAGAGAGAGAAAGGAAAGGCATGGAGTTCAAGAATGATCTTGGCAAGCCGTGGAAGTACGAGGAGGGCGACCTTACCGTTGTTCGTACTTCTATGTGGTCGCCTCCTGGCTGCCATCCGGTTGGATGTGGCTTGAAGATTTACGTCAACAAAGAGGGCGTAATCGATCATGTTGAGGGCGACGAGAACAACCCCATTACCAAGGGTCGTTTGTGCGCACGTTGCTTGGCTTTGAAGGATTATGTCTACAATCCGAGCCGCGTTATCTATCCTATGAAGCGCGATCCGAAGTTCCGTGGCATGTCTGATAAGTGGGAGCGCATTTCTTGGGACGAGGCTTTTGCCATTGTGAAAGAGAAGCGTGACTACTTCCGTGATACGTACGGTCCTGAGTGCATGGCGGTGTTCTCGGGTACGGGTCGTTCGGGCGGCATTCTTGTTTCCGATATGGCTCAGGCTGTTTTGGGTACGCCGAATGCATGCTACACCCAGTCCGGCTATGCTTGCTACCAGCCCCGCTCCATGTCCTGTTCGCACGTGCTTGGCGCGTACTATCCGGAAATGGACTATGCAGGCGGTTTGGAAGGCACGTTCGACAATCCTGCGTACCATGTGCCCGAGGTCATGGTTATGTGGGGCAAGATGCCTCTTGCTTCCAACGGCGACGGCCTGTTCGGCCATGCTGTTATCGACTTGATGAAGCGTGGCGCTAAGCTGATTTCCGTTGATCCTCGCGTCAACTGGCTTTCTACGCGCGCCGAGGTTCATTTGCGCGTTCGTCCTGGTACCGACACGGCAATGGCTATGGCTTGGCTGTGGGTTATCATCAACGAAGACCTTTATGATCATGAGTTCGTTGAGTACTGGTGCTATGGCTTCAACGAGTTTGCGGCCCGCATCAACGACCCCGAGATGGGCATGACCCCCGAAAAGGCTGCTGAGATCTGCGAAGTTCCCGTAGAGGACATCTACAAGGCTGCCCGCATGTATGCAAACGCAAAGCCTGCTTCTATTGCTTGGGGTCTGGCATTCGACCAGAACCAGAACGGCAACCAGGCTGCACACTGCGTTCTGGCTTTGATGGCCATCACGGGCAACATCGACGTTCCTGGTGGTCAGATTGTTGCCGAGATTGATCCCGCTCCCGGCGTTGAGGACAAGCTTGCAACGGAAGGCGAGAAGACCGAGTTCAACTTGGACAAGGCCGACGCTGGCGCAGATGACAACTCTGCTGAAGATGCAGCACGTCCGACCCGCCGTATTGGGTGGGATAGCTTGCCTGAGGACCTGCGCAACAAGACCATTGGCTACAAAGAGTATCCTTTGTACGTTGACAACATCCGTAACGCTCAGGCCGACATGATGTTCGACGCTATGACCAAGGGTGAGCCTTACAAGATTCGCATGGGTTGGATTCAGTCCACCACGCTTTTGGCTCCTACCTGCTGCGCTCAGCCTCATGGTTGGTACGAAGGCCTGAAGAACCTTGAGTTCTGCATGGCTACCGACGTGTTCATCACGCCTGCCATCGAAGCGGCTTGCGACCTGTTCCTGCCCTTGGCCTCTTGCGCCGAGAAGGATGACGTTGTGATGACCCATTACGGCGGATCTCCTGTCTTCTACGGTGCTGTTAACAAGGCTGTTGATGTAGGCGAAGTTAAGGCTGATATGGACCTTATCATTGAGCTGGGCGAATACCTGGGTCAGGATTGCTTGAAGGACGAAAACGGCGGCCGCATGTTCAAGAATCTTGAAGACTTCTTGACTCAGCGTCGTACCTCTGGTCCTATCCGCATGGAATTTGACAGCCTGCGTAAGAAGGTTGGCTATCAGCGTGGCGTTAACTACCGCAAGTATGAAACCGGTAAGCTGCGTCCCGACCGTCACCCCGGCTTCCTGACCCCTACGGGTCGCGTTGAGCTGTGGTCTACTGCTTACGCAATGTACGGCGAAGATCCGCTGCCGTACTACAAGGAGCCCGCGTTCAGCCCGCATAAGGATCCCGAGCTGGCTGCGAAGTATCCGTTCATTCTTACCACGGGTGCCCGTAACTACGCCTCCTTCCATGCCGAGCATCGCCAGATTCCCGTTCTGCGTGAGCTGCATCCCGATCCGTTGATCGAGATCAACCCCGAAGACGCAGCTGAAATCGGTGTGGCAAACGGCCAGTGGGTTGAAATCAAGAACGATTTCGGCCGTGCCAAGTTCAAGGCCAATGTTTCTCCGATTGTGAAGAAAGGCGTTGTTCAGGCTGATCACGGTTGGTGGTTCCCCGAGATGCCGGCTGATGACGAAGCTCGCGATGAGGTAATCCCCGTAGGCGAGATTCTTGAAGACGGTCCGCTGGAGTTCGATATCAACGGTACGCATATTCGCAACGGTTACGTTAAGTCTGACCATGCGGATGAAGAGGGTCTGTACGGTTTGTGGCGTTCCAACGTGAACGACCTGGTTTCCAACCATTACAACTCTCGCCTTGGTTATGGCGGTCCTTACAAGTGCAACTGCTGCAGCGTTACTCCGTTGCAGGAGAGCTTTGACACCGATATGAAGCTGGTTGAAGAGAAGTTCAAGGTTGACGTCGCAAGGAAGGATTGGTAATCAACATGGCGAATTACGGACTTTTGATTGACTACGAATTCTGCACTGGTTGCGAGTCTTGCGTAGTAGCCTGCAAGGAAGAGCACAACTTCCCGATTGGCAAGTGGGGCATCCGCGTTCTTGACGATGGCCCTTGGCAGAAAGATGATTCCGGTGAAGGTGGCAACTGCTTTAACTGGAACAAGATTCCTGTTCCGACCGACCTGTGCGACTTGTGCGCCGATCGTGTTGCTGAAGGAAAAGACCCGAGCTGCGTTCATCACTGCTTGGCATTCTGCATGGAGTTCGGCACTATTGAAGAGCTCTCTGCAAAGCTGGGCACTAAGCAGAAGCAGGTTTTGTGGGCTCCTTTGAAGCAGGAGTAAGCTGAATCGCTTTCCTTTAGAGGGTTTGCGAATTTTGCTAAGCAGAAGAGAGGGGCCCACGGTGTTTATCGTCGTGGACCCCCATTAGGAAAGGTTTGGCAATGTGTTATTGCTGCACGCTGTGCAATAAATGCGGCCGAGCTGACAAAATGAACGCAATGCTGGGCAAGCGTGAGTGTCCGTCTTGCAAGGTTATTGTGAACGACAAAAAGGTAACGAAGTGCCCGCAATGCGGTGGTCCGCTGCCACCGCCTTTCCCTGAGCTGCCTTCGATGGACTTCAAAAAGAAGATCCATTAAAAACGAGGGTCGTCGCAAGAGATTGATAACTCGAGTGTTTCTTGCGACGGCGACTTGTTTTGCGAAAGCAGCAATGCTTTTGGGATTAACAGGCGTATTCAATGCATTTGTTTGTCAGAGGATGCGCGATCGAAGGAGTGTTTCATGTGCTATCCATGCACGCACTGCAATAAGTGCGGAGCGTTTCCAACGGAGTTCATGTGTCCGCGGTGTAAGGCGGTGCAAGAACGAGGGACGCGCTTTTGCACGGAATGCGGGGCTCCTTTACCCAGCTTGCCGGGCGTACCTGAGCAAGCGGCTGCAAATGAAGCAAAAGCGGAGCGCGCTTAAAGCAGGACTTTCGGTTCTTGCTGCGATATTAGTAGGGAAGATTTGCACCTCTGTGTGCTTAGGAGAATCATGAATCCGTCGGTTGATGAAATCTTGATAACGGATGGCAATCGTGAAGCCTTTGAGCTTGTTGTTGGCGTTGCGCAAAACCAGGGCGAACCCATCAATGCTTATATTTACGGCGACCCCGGTTCGGGTAAAACGTTTGCTTTGCAAACGCGTGCTTTAGACAAGGACTTGCTGTCAACGAAGCATATTGTTTTTTCGCACGCAGCAGAATTGATGACTGCAATCCAGCTTGATTCTGGCGATCGTATTCTGGAAAAGGTTGGAAGCGCGGATATCCTTTTGTTGGATTCGTTTGATGTGTTCTTTAACGACATTCCTTCGGGTCCCTTGTTGTGCAAGCTGCTTCTTATCGAACGCCAATCGCATGGGTTATCTACGGTAATCGCAGGCGAAAAACCTCTGAATGATTATGATTTATCGCTTTTGGGCGGTGTTATGGACTCGTTCGAAGAGTATCGCGTTGAGCCTCTTCGTAGAGATGATTATTTGGATCTTGCCAAAAAGATTCAGGAAGTTTGCACGTATGGAAAAGATAACCCAGCAGTGCTTTCTTCCGAGGCTTTGGATTATTTGGCGTTTGAATTTGCTGAAACGCCAAAAGATATAAGATCTGCTTTGCAATTTTTGCTGACGGTTGCTGATTATCCTTTGGGAACCGTAATTGATGTTGAAGCGTTGAAAAATGCACTAGGCCGTTAGCCTTGCATTTAAGACAAGTAGATTGAAAGGAGAATGTCGGTATGGAGATGACTCCGCGCGAAAACATGCTTGCTATTTTGAAGGGCGAGCAGCCGCAGTATTACGGAGACTTCCAGTGGGCAGTGAAGGTCATGCTGGACCCTATCTGGAAAGGCGATATGGTTCCGCAAGACGGTGAAGAGCATAAAGACTCTTGGGGAACGACCTGCGCTTTCCTTCCTGGCGCGCCGGGCAAGCACCCTTGTGTAACGCCCGAGAACGCAGTGATCAAGGATATCACGCGTTGGAAGCAGGATTTGACGATTCCTTCCTTGAAGGATTTGGATTGGACTTCTGTCAAAGAGGCTGCTGATCAGGTAAATCGCGACGAGTACTTCGTTGAGTTCTTTAGTGCTCAGGGCCTGTTCGAGCGCAGCCACTTCCTGATGGGCATGGAAGACGCTTTCTGCGCTTATCTGGAGGAGCCGGATGCAATGTTCGAGATGCTTACCGCAATCAAGGACTACAAGGTTGCCGCCATTAAAGAGGCTGCATATCACATCAAGCCTGATGTCTGCTTCTTCCAAGACGACTGGGGTTCAAAGCAGAACTTGTTCCTGCCGCCTGACGTGTGGGAAGAAATGATTAAGCCGTTGCAGGTTGAAATCGCGAATACCATTCACGAGTGCGGCATGATTTATGTTCATCACGCCGACTGCATTTGCGAGCCCATTGCTGAAGAGATGGAAGATTTGGGTATTGACATTTGGCAGGGCGTTATCCCCGAGAACGATATCGTGGGCATTCAGGGCCGTCTTCAGGGTAAAATGGCCATGCTCGGAGGCATCAATGGCCCGGCGCTTGATGCTATTGATCCTACTTCGGAAGATGTCGATAAGGAAGTTCGTCGCTGCATTGATACGTACTGCCCCGGCGGCAAGTTCTTCCCGGGTTCTCCTGCTCCGCTGCTGCATGCTAAGAACAACGAGATGCTTCAGGCCGCGCTGCGTGCCTATGGCGAAGAGTGGGCAACGAAGCATCCTATCGCTTAAGATTCGCTGTTTTAACTCGAGTTACTTTGCGCGTTACGAAGGGCGTCGGCTTTTTGCCGGCGCCCTTTTTGGTATAAGCGATGATGATTGATGTTTCAGCATGAATATGGATGCAATCACGATTTTGGATCCCCCTGACTTTCCCTGCATTTGTTTCCAGCCCTCGTTGTTTTTTGCTTGTCCTTTTGCGTGCTTAATTGTGCTGTGCAAATAATATCTAGGGCACTTTCGCTAGATAATACAATTATCTTTTCCCTACGGCATCTCCTTCACTATTAATCCCTGTGTCATCAGGAACTATTCATAAACTGAAGCCCTCTTTTCATTAACTGTATTTGTCATATGCAACGCCTCAGACCTACAATTTTTGCAGCTCGGAGCATGATTTGCAAAAAGGGGAAAACCGAGCATCTACACTTCCA
>CAKTVK010000120.1 GCA_934623455.1 uncultured Eggerthellaceae bacterium
CTGGTAAAACATGAAGCCGATGCTCTTTACGGACGAGCCGTTGAAATCCGAGACATCCAGCGAGGTGAGCGCCTCGCAATAGCGGAACATCCTGTACATGTTTTCCACTTGGGAGGTATCAAAACCCGACACATCCAGCGAGGAAAGGCTGATGCAGTAGTTGAACATGCCGCTCATATCGGTGACCTCGGAGGTATCCAGCCCCGAAAGGTCAATGGAAGTCATGTTCGAGCAGCCCGAGAACATGTCATTGCAGGTGGCGGCAACAACACCCGGTTCGACGACCGCCGACTTGATAGAGGCTTTCTTGCTGGACCAAGGCGGGTTCATGCCCCAATCCGCCAGCTTAGCGCGCGTGAGCCCGGCCGTCGGGCGCACCGTGAGCTTGCCCGCGTCGTCGATCATCCACTCGCAGACGCCCGACAGCGTCCAACCCGCCGTGAGCTGCGGGGCAACGTAGGTCATCGCGCCGCCAGTGCGCGCGGCGTTCGCGGCAAGCATGGCATCCGTAGTCGGATAATCGCTCCCCGCGGCATCCATCCAGGCGAAATCCCTTAGGCCCGTGCTCGAGAAGTCTTGCGCCGCCGGAAGCGTCAGCTGCGCGATCTTCGGGCAGAAGGTAAACATGAGACTCATGTCCGTCGCGCTTGAGGTGTTGAAGCCGCCTAAATCAAGCACCGTAAGGGATGCGCACTCGTAGAACATGCAGCCCATGTCCGTCACATTCGAGGTGTCAAATCCGCTCAGGTCGAGCATCGTGAGCGACGAGCAGCCGCCGAACATGCTGTGCAAGTCGGTCGCATTCGCGGTGCTCAGCCCCGAAAGATCGACCGATACCAGCTTTTCGCAGTCGCCAAACATGTAGCTCATATTCTGTGCTTGCGAGGTCTCTAGATTGGAGATGTCAACCGAGACAAGGTTCTTGCAGCCGGAGAACAAGTAAGCGCAGTAATCGGCAACCACCTTGCGCTCAATGGAGATCGCCGTGATGGATTCGCAGCGATCCTCCCAGGGAGCCGAACCGTACCACCTGGCCAGCTTGCCGCGCTCCATGCCAGGGAGCGGGCGGATGGTGAGCTTGCCCGCGGCATCGATCATCCACTCGCAGGCGCCCGATTGCTCCCAGCCCGGTGTGGTTTTAAGGACGGCATAGGTCCCAGCGCCCGCGGGGCGCGCTTTGTTGTCTGCCTTCATTGCGTCGGTGGTTTCGAAAACATTGCCGGCAGTGTCTACCCAAATATTCTCGGGAACGCTAAACGTGGAAAGGTCCATGCCGCCGGGAAGGGTCAGACAGGAAATCTCGACACACTGCCCGGTGATGCCTTCCTTGGCCGCAAGCGACAAATGATTCAAATCGAAGCTCGACAGATTCAGCGTTTCAAGCTTGACACAAGTCCAGAGCATTCTACTGACATCCTTAGCGGCGGTGGCTTCGAATGACGACAGGTCAAGTTCGGCAAGCGCCGAGCAAAACGCGAACATGGCATAGAAGTTGGTCACCTTCGCCGTATTGAAGGAGGAGGCGTTCAGCGAGGTCAGGGCCTTGCAGTTAGAGAACATGCCGCCCATATCGGTTACACTTGCCGTGTTAAAGCCCGAAACGTCAAGCGAAGTCAGGATCTCGCACATGCCGAACATGCAGTTCATAGACGTTACTTTTGCCGTATTGAAGCTCGACACGTTCAAAGAGGCAAGAGAGGCGCAACCGTAGAACATGAAGTCCATGTCCGTCACGCTTGAGGTGTCGAAGCCCGACAGATCCAGGCTCGCAAGAGACGTGCAGTTTTTGAACATGTATCTCATGTTCGTTACGTTCGAGGTGCTAAAACCCGAAAGATCCAGGCTCACAAGAGACGTGCAGTCGGAGAACATGCTATCCATGTCCGCGACGCTCGCGGTGTCAAGGCCGCTCAGGTTGAGCGATGCAAGCGACGTGCAGTTGTAGAGCAGGTAGGCCATATCCGTCACATCCGAGGTGTCAAGACCGCTCAGGTCCAACGAAACAAGCGACGAGCAGCCGCTGAACATGCCGCGCATGTCCGTTACGCTCGCGGTGTTAAGGCTCGACAAATTCAGGCTTGCAAGCGACGAGCAGCCAGAGAACATGGCGCTCATGTACGTCGCGTTCGCGGTGTTAAGATTGGAGATATCGACCGAAACAAGGTTCTTGCAGCCGAAGAACATATAATCCGCCCAAGTGGTTGACACGCCCGGCTCAACGACCGCAGACGTGATGGACTCGCGCTGGGCATACCAAGGCACGGATTCGGCGCCGCTGCCGGAGTTCCTGCCCAAGCTGCCTGACGCGCCGTTGCCCAGCGGGCGAACGGTGAGCTTGCCCGCGGCGTCGATCATCCACTCGCAGGTGCCCGATTGCTCCCAGCCCGGGGTGGGCGTCGCGTCGGCGGGCGACAAATCGGCTGCGGACGCCGGATCGGGCGCCGCAGCTTCCAGGGCAGACGCATTATGGAGCGTGACCTGCGGTTTTTCCGCAGCGGGCGCGGGGGTTCGGTCGGAAACGGATCCCGCCGCCGGCGAATCGACGGCGGGATCGGACGCGGCCGGAGCCGCAAGCGCCCCTAGGGGCTCAGAGGAAACGGGGGGGGGTCAGGGCCGCATCGGCGCCGTCGGCAGGCGCCGGGCCCGCGAGCGCCGACGCGGGCGAGAGCCCCAGAACCAGGGCGACCGACAGGAAGATGCTCGCGGCCTTGCGCGAAGCGGCGGGTGTTCGTCTTTTCATTGCGCACCTCTTTCTGCAAGCGAAGCTGATACCACGACTTACAGTATACACAGGCCGCCGCCGCTTTGCGCGGGCGCGGCGGAAATTGGGACACGTGTCCCAATTGCGCGCCGATTTTGCGCCACGAGGTCAAGCGGTGCGCCCGCGCCTGCGCCGCGCACCGCGAAACGAACAACGCCTTCTTCTTCCTTGGGGCCGGTCCTGTCCACGTCCGCGTCCTCTGCACCCGCGCCGCGCACAACGCAGCGCGCCTTCTTCTTCTCGCACAGAAAAACGCTGGGGAGCAGCGCCGCTCTCTTCGCGCTCACGCCCAGCCGGCGCGCCGGGGTTAATCCACCCTCACACTCCTCCTCTGGTCAGAATGCACCGCAACAGTAAGAGACATCATGAGAGCAAATGACCGTGCGAATCAAATTCCTGGCTAACAAACATGCACCGTAGCCGCAAGGATAGCATCGCGAATGCGATTGTTGCGCACAGTTAGCACCGCAGCAGACGAAGGATCGCAGCCGTAGGATCACTGACAATCACAGCGTGACCTTGAAGTGGGGATACGCAACGTCGTTGCAAGCGAAGCGCCACGGCCATGGGGAGGGTCGTAAGAGCGGTTGCTGTGCGCGGCCAACATCACAGCAAGCAAAGAATCGTAGCCGCAAGTGGATTAGTAGTAAGTATGGTTGCTGCGCGCAGCCATTTCCGCAGCCGCAGGGGGTTCGCGGAGGGCGGTTGTTGCGAAAACGCCCCCAAATTCGGGCTAATGCACGATAATTGGTGGTCGGAGGGCGAAAATCGGGTCGTTTTTCGGCATGCGGGATGCAACGAGAAAAACGCTCCGGCAAAACCCCAGGTCAGAGAATTGCGCGACTGAGGCACGCCTCCCAGCCGAATCGCCGACCACCGATTATCGTCGATTTGCCCGAATTCGCCCCCTCTTTTCCAACAAGGGGGTCCGCCAATACAGGAGGAAGAGCAATTCATCCCGATTTGGATCAAGGATGCGCGTAGAGGGGGCGCCAATGCAGGGAGAGCGGGCAGCACGAGAGAGAGAGAGAGGAAGGAAGGGAACGCAGCTCGCCGCCGCAAAACGACAAGCTCCAAAGCATTCGGGAGACACGGTTCACGGAAACAAAACCCCACAGATTGCGAACCGTGAGTGCTTGACCCCAGCTAAAGCAAGGCAATAAAGGAGGGTCGCGATAGCCCCAAGGTTAGCCAGCCTCCAACGCGGCCGAAAGAAACAATAAGATGGCGCCCTCGGTAGGATTCGAACCTACGGCCTTCTGCTCCGGAGGCAGACGCTCTATCCCCTGAGCCACGAGGGCGCAACGTTGGGTAATTATACGCTATCATGTGCACATCCGAAATGAACACATCTGAAAAATTTTGCAAGGACTCAAAGATATGACTGAACGCATTACACTTGAGCGCATGGGAACCGATGCCTGCGCGGTGGGACACCTTGAAAGCGGCAAAACGGTTTTCGTAACGGGAGGCGCGCCGCAAGACGTAGCCACCATAGAGATACTTGAGGAAAAATCGTCTTTCGCCCGCGCACGCATCGTTGAGCTTCTTGAGCCTTCTCCTCTGCGCGCAATGCCTACCTGCCCGTTTGTAGCCACCTGCGGCGGATGCTCCTGGCAGCACCTTGCTTACGACGCCCAACTTGCCGCAAAACGTGATAACGTAGTGTCAGCGCTGTCCCGCTTGGGCGGCTTTTCACAGGAAGCAGCATCCGAGCTGGTCAAACCCGTGTTGCGCAGCAAGCGCGAATGGGGTTATCGCAATAAGCTGGAGCTTTCCGCTCAAAACGACGCTCAAGGTCGCTTAGATATTGGCTTTTGCACCGAAGGATCGCATAACTTAGCCTTCGCGGAAAGCTGCCCTTTGGCCCATAAATGCATCGAGCGCTCCCCCAAAGCGCTACGGGGGGCGCTTCGCTACTTGCAAGGCAATTCCGACCTGGGCATATTTCGCATTGGTGTGCGCGGAAGCGTGCGCACGAAAAACCTTGAAGTGGCGCTGTGGACAAAACCCTCATCGTTCCCGCGCGCAACAGCTGTGAAAGTCCTTAACAGCGCGCTACCCCAGGCCGCCAGTATTGTCCGCGTGCTGGCCGACCCCGGCAAAGCGCGTGCCGTGAAAAAAGTCGAAGCGCTTGATGGCAAGGGCATGTGGGAAGAAAAGCTGTGCGACTGCAAGTTTTTTACCAGCGCTCCTTCGTTTTTCCAGGTGAACACGGCACAGGCCGAAAATCTTGTCGAGCAAGTCATGAGCGGCTTGGGTGGCGTAGACGGCTTGTACGTGGGTGACCTATATGCCGGCGGCGGCACGTTCTCTATCCCGCTGGCAAAAGCAGGCGCCGACGTTGTTGCCATTGAAGCCGCAGGATCATCGGTGCGCGATTTGCGCCGTAATGCCGAAATCAACAATGTTGACGTGGACGTTGTTGGCGGCGATGCAGCACGTCAAATCAAAGGAATCGGCCAGATGGATGCGCTGATTGTTGATCCCCCGCGCGCAGGGCTTGCGCAAAGCGTGGTGGAAGACATTGCCGCAGCGCGCCCCGAGCGCGTTGCGTACGTGAGCTGCAATCCCACGACTTGGGCGCGTGATGTCGCACGATTCAAGGAATGCGGCTACGAACTTGCGTCCGTGCAGCCCGTGGATATGTTCCCGCAAACATTCCATGTAGAAGTCGTGAGCATCTTCAAGCGCGGCAGAAGTGCAAGATAGCGCCCAAATCGGGTTAAGAGCGCCTTCGTTTCCCTTTTCAAGGGGCGAAGGCGCATCTGAAAAAGCAATCGGGAAAAACAAAAGCCACCCCGAAGGATGGCTTGATGTTTGTGGTAGCACCAACGGGAATCGAACCCGTCTCTCAGCCTTGAAAGGGCCGCGTCCTAACCGATAGACTATGGCGCCGAATGCGCTGCAAACGACAGCTTGGATATTATTACAAAGCGGCTTTTATTTTGCAAGCACTTTTTTAAAAAATTTTTCGCCTCCCCTTCCCCCTCCTCTAGGGAAGCGCTGATTAACTGAGGTTTCTATCTCCCCGATGCGCCTTCCCGCCGTTTTTTCGCGATTCCCGGCCG
>CAKTVK010000121.1 GCA_934623455.1 uncultured Eggerthellaceae bacterium
TGGAAGTGTAGATGCTCGGTTTTCCCCTTTTTGCAAATCATGCTCCGAGCTGCAAAAATTGTAGGTCTGAGGCGTTGTATATGACAAATACGGTTAATGAAAAGAGGGCTTCAGTTTATGCATAGTACCTGATAGATAAAGACTTAGACCGCGAATGAACCGCTACAGGAAAAAAGATTGTATTATTTGACGAAGCGAGCCTGCGAACAGTGCCCTTCGCGCTTACCAACCTTCCGTAAGCGTATGGGCATGCTCTATCAGATAATCAACAATAAACGACAGCACGGGATTATCGTTATTGGGGTCAACCACGGCAAACGAGTCAATATAGCGCTTCTCATCGGTTAGCGATCGAATAACCGTGTGCTGTTTTACCAGGTCGGCAATAATGGGACGGTATTTTTTATCCACGCGCACCAATAAATGAATGGCGTCATGCGGCTCGGTGCCGTAGAACATGAACACGCTGTCCGTGGGAACGAGCGACACGTTCGGGTAAAACCCGACCTTTTGACATGCATCAACGAAATCCTGGCGGAAAATCTCGCCGCTACGGTTTGCCGGAAGGATAAAACGCTCGTTCGCCAGGTCCTTCAGCGTAAGGTTTTCCTTGTTGGCAAGCACGGAATTGCGCGGGATGCCTACCACAAACTCGCCATGGAACTCCGGGATGAGCACGGCTAAAAAGTCATCAATCTGGCGCGTGGGCTGTTGCATGTCCGTGGAAAGCAGCGTTTCAAACGCAATATCCACCTTGCCCGACGCCACCAGCTGCTGGGCATTCAGCCCGCTTGAATTCATGTTCACGTATTCAACGTGCAAGTCTGGAAAAGTGGCACGCGCTGCTTCGACCGCTTCGTTTAAGCCCACATACAGCGTGTTCACGTGAAGCATATCAACCACGCGAATGCGTGCCCCACCGGAAGAAGGAATAGCCGCAAGCTCGGAGAGCAGCGTCTTTTCCACGCCGACAATCTTGCTGGCATGCTTGAGTACCGTCTCGCCCGCCGCGGTCAAGCGCAAGGGGCGCGTCTCGTAGAAAAGCTTGCATCCCAACTGGTTCGCGAACAAGCTCATATGCCGGCTCAACGATGGCTGCGACATGTTAAGGTCGCGGGCGGCCGACACAAAGCTGCCGTGGGAAACAAGAGAGATGAACTCCTTATAAAGCTCGGTATCCAAATGAGCCAACCCCCGCCCCATCGAAACTCAGCAATAACAACAATCAAGGTAAATGTAGCACTCTTAAGGATACTTCTTCATTGCTGCGGCGTGAAGAGCCTATGTTGCGCGAGTGATGGAAAAACACCACCAAAAGCGGCGAATCGCATCTGAATACCAAGAGCGTATAGCTGTATTCGAAAAGTGAATACAAGCATAAGCCCAGCGTATTGGCATAACAGAGAATCGTATTTATTACATACCGCACCGTCTCCGTACAATGTGAGCCAGCTCGAGCGCTGCAAAGAAGTATTCACGATTTTGTCGTAGGAAATGCGAGAGACCCCGCGTAAGGAAACAAACTTGCCATGACTGGTCACATCAAGGAGCGACAACAGGAATTCGTTGACTTGTTTAACGAGCTTGACGATCCGGTCTTTCAATACGAGGTTCTTATGCAAATCGCAGGAGAACTTGAAGCGTATCCGCAGTCTTTTCGGGATGAAGCGCATTCCGTTGAAGGCTGCCAATCTAAGACCTGGATCCGTTGCGAAGCCATCGAAGGTGACTGCATCAAAATCCTTGTTGATAGCGAAGCGCTCATCGTTAAGGGGATGATCGGCGTTATCGCCCAAATCATGGAAGGTGCTCCGCTGGAGGAAGCGGCAAGCGCTCCCATCGACTACATCGAGAAGACTTCACTCAAAGATCTCGTGACCTCTGATCGGCGCAATGGGATAGCCAGCGCCGTAGAGACTATCCAAAAGCAGGCGAGGGAACTGCTTGAGAGAGAGAAAGGAACTGTCATGATTAGGAAAGGCATCGATGTAGAGCTTAACGTGAAGCCGGTCTTTTTGGCCCTCTATCACAAAGCGTCCTACGAAGGCCCCTGCCGCTTCGGCGCAGGCGACGCGCTCAAGGTTGGCTTTGACCAGCATTTGAACCAGGAGCTTTACAAGGGCTTCGTAAAGAAATGCGAAGAGAACTTCCCCGAAGGCGTTAAAGTGGTCGATCCCGTTATGATCGAGCGCAGCGACGACTGGGAATCTCCCGAGAGCTTCTTCGAGGAGATGCTGGGCGACCGCGAAAACGTTGACCTGTACTTTGTCAACCTGGGCCTGGGCCGCAGCGACCTTCTTCTTGAATTTGCAGCACGCTACGATGTGCCTATCGCACTTGACCCGGACCTGAACTTCATTTCCGGCACCGCAGCTGCTCTTTACAACCGTGGCGCTGAAGTGTACTGCCACTTCACCTGGAACGACATGCGCACCCAGATGCGCGCCCTGCGTGCTCGCAAGGCCATCAAGAAGATGCGCGTGCTGACCCTTCCCCGTTTCAACTCCACCACCGCCCTGGCCGGTGCGGACTCCTTCAACAACCTGGAGGAGATCACCAGCAAGTTCGGCACGATTTTCCGCCCCCGCAACCTGCACGAGTTCCTTGACCAAATGACCCCCGCCACCGAAGGCGGCAATCCCACGACTCCCGGCCGCATCACGCTTGACCTGGACGAAAACGACATGAAGGAAGTCGATGAGATTGCCGAGCAGCTTATGGGCCATGCATGCGTCGTTGACGTCAAGTCCGAGTACGTCAAGAGCACCATCAGCGCATATGTACTGGCCAAGAAGTGGCTCAATGCCCTTGAGTGCAACGCTTTCGTGGCGCCCTGCCCCGACGCTTGCTCTACACGCCGCTTGCATGAGCTTAACTTCACGTTCTGCATGACGCATTCCCTGCTGATCAGCCAGGGCATTCCGTCTGCCTGCGAGTACGACATTGCCGCCGCTGTTTCCATGATGCCGCTTATGGTGCTTTCCAACAGCTCCGCCTTTATGGGCAACACCGCCGCTATCCCCCTGGTAGACGGCAAGCTGCAGACCGCAGCCCTGCCCACGCTTGATACGTCGCAAATCGACGCGCTGGAAGACAAGAGCAACCTGTACTTCAGCCAGCATTCCACCGCAACCTTGAAGATGTGCGGCTTCAACCAGCCCACCAAGGAATACGGCCTGCGTCACTTCGCCTTCGAGAAGGGCTTTGGCGCCATCGTTCGCTACGACTATGCGCAAGATGCCGGCACCCCCGTTACGCTGTGCCGCTTCTCGGGCGACGGTAAGTCGATGTTTGTTGGCAAGGGCACCATCGTTGCAGGTGGCGGCTTTGATCGCAACAACTGCCACGGCAACATCATCTACCGCGTGGCCGACAACATGGACTTCGCCAACAAGCAGAAGTGCTTTGGTAACCACGTGCCGCTGGTTTACGGCGACTACGTGAAGGAACTGGTCATGATGGGCGAGGCCATGGGTCTTGAGGTTGTCACCGCATAATCGGCAGACCGGCTCAAACCACCGAAACGCATAAAGCGCAAGAGAGAAGCAAGAGGGGGCATCTATGGCGCAGACGCTGAAAGAACAGCTCTTGGCGTCTGCGCGAGCAGCCGCCAAGGCAGCCGCCGGGATGCGCAACGCGCAATCCAGCGAGGAGCTTCACCAGCACTTACGGGACTACGTATACGCGAAATACCTGCTTGACGCGTCCGACGAAGACGACATTGACGAGCTGACCGCATTAAGCATTGCACGAGCCCTGAAGCTGGACAAAGACTTGATGAAAGAAGTGGATAACGCCGCTGAATGCACTGGTTCCACCTCTGCCATGCGTAAAAAAGTACTTTTAATCATGTCGCTGCAAAAAAGCGTGGGGGTAGAGCTCACGCCTTCCGCAACTGCCCAGGCTTCCACGCTTAAAGCGTTAGCAGAACTGATTTTCACCGAACTGAAAGGTAATGAAAAATGAGACTTCCCAACGAATTCCAACTAAGGCAGAACCGCGACGTTGTTCTGAACGTTCGCCCCATTGAAATCGGCCTGTACCATGACTACGTGTTTGAGGGTCCGTGCCGCTTTGGTCGCGGCGACGAGCTCACGCGCGAACACGACATGATGGTCATTGAAATGAAGAGCAAGGCCGACGAGCAAATGCTGCGCGATGAGTTCGGCAGCATTCCCGGCGTGAACATCATGGACACTATCGTGGTGCGCCGCGACGAGACGTTCCCGTTGAACAACGAAATGCTTGAGGCCATGGCAAAGGACCACGACCAGGTTGACCTCTACATCTTCAACTTTACCGTATTCGGCGCTGACCTGGCCATTGCCTTTGCGCAGAAATACGGCAAACCGTCCATGATTCTGCCCACGCCGAACAACGACGCGCACATGTCTGCCGCTTTCCGCGCACGCAACCTTGAGATGCACAGCCCCGCCACGCTTGACGACGCACGCAAGACGCTTGTTGCCCTGCGTGCCCGCAAGGTCATGGCCAACACGCGCGCCATGGTTGTTGTGCGCAATAACTCCGTGCACCCCGTAACGAACTACGACTCGTTCCTGGATCACTACCAGGTCACCCAGACCCTGGGCACCACCTTCACTTACTACAACCTGCATGAATTCCTGGATCAGCTGCACGTTGTGCCTGGTGACACGAACCCCACGCTGCCGGGACGTATGGCCGACAACATCACCCCCGAGGAAATGAAGACCATCGAGACCATGACCGACGAGTTCATGGAGAGCGCCGAGCTGTGCGACATGGATAAGGAATCCATCATTCCGTCCATGCGCGTGCACTACTTGGCAAACAAGCTTATGAAGAAACTTGACTGCAACGCGTTTGCGGCTCCTTGCCCCGACATGTGCGCCACCAGGCGCCTGAACCAAGAGAAGGCAACGTTCTGCCTGAACCACGTACTGAACAACGAGTGCGGCGTGTGCTCCGCTTGCGAGCAAGACGTTTCCGCATTGCTGTCCATGGTTGCGTTGTCCGCCGTTTCCAACACCCCGCCGTACATGGGCAACACCGTGCCGGTCAAGTTGGACGAAAACGATGAGCTGCGCATCAAGACGCGCGTTATGTTCCGTCCCTACGCCTGCGACGAAGAGACTCCGCATCTGGCCGAGCAGTACGAGCACATGGAAAAAGGCGGCATCTTCTCCATTTACCACGCCGTACCGAGCCGCCGCTTCAAGGGCTTCGACGAAGAAGTTGAGCCCTATGCCGTGCGTCCGTTTGCCATGGACGGCCGCTGGGGCGCTACCGTGCGCTACGACTTCAAACGCGACATTGGCCAGGCCATCACGCTTGCAAAGTTCGACCCGACCTGCACTAAGATCCTATTTGCCCGCGGTACCATTGTTGGCGGCATCGGCACCCAGGACGAGAACTGCAGCGAAGGCGTGTTCTTCGGCGTGAGCGACGGTCGCGCGTTCCGCGAGGCCACCATGTGGACCGGCAACCACACCGCACTGGTTTACGGCGACGTTTTTGACGAGATGGTGCTGTTTGCCAAGAGCGTTGGTCTGGAGCCCATCGCCATCGCGTAATGATGTTATCCCCCGGAACGCTCTTGCAGGCATGCGCTTGCAAGAGTGTCCTTCCACAGTAGGCGCGCGTTGCTGGACGTAGCAGCGCGCGCGGGCTCGGAGTCCATATGCCTCCCCCAGCACTCCGAGCCCACCCCTTCCCCCCGTGCTAACGAAGGTAAGATTTCCCCTGATGAGAAAGGCAGCATGCTGTGAAAACAATCAAACAGGTGCAATCTGAACTCATCGACGAAATCAACGCTACAGGCGATATTTTGTTCCAATACACGTAC
>CAKTVK010000122.1 GCA_934623455.1 uncultured Eggerthellaceae bacterium
GCGGCTTTCGCCTTTTCTTTTTCCATCTTCGCATCGTGCTGCATGCGCTGCTGCTCAGCCTCGATTTGATTAAGAAGCGAGCTGAACTTATTCGACGACTTCGTTGTGGCTACCGTAGGAACACGCTTCGGCTTCTCCTGCTGCGGAGCCTGCTCTGCCGTTGCTTTCGCAGAAGAATGGCGCTGCTCGCGGCTGCGCAAGCTCTCTTCTACGCGACGCTTCTTCGCAACTTCTGCCGCAGCTGCTTCGGCACGCGCACGCGCTTCTGCCTCGGCCTTTTCGCGTTCAACGCGCGCACGCTCGGCCTCAATCTGGTCTGCCAAGCTCTGAAACGCAGAAACCTTGGGAGCCTGCTTGCTGGGCGCATGCTCTGCCCGCTCGACAGCAGCTTCCTCGTCTTCCAGCGCGCCATCGCGACGAGCACGTTCTTCTTCGCGCAGCTTGCGCTCCGCCTCTACGGCAGCACGGCGCTGTGCCTCTTCGGCTTGCTTTTTCGCTTCTTCTTCCGCTTGTTTTTTCGCCAACTCAGCTGCTTCGGCGTCGTCAAGCTCACCCGCACGCTGCTTGATCTCGGGCGAAAGCTTCTTGCGGACCTCCTCCACGCTTTCTTCCTTCAACGGAGTCGCGTGGGTTTTGGCAGGGATATTCATCTCTGCCAGCAAATCAAGCATCTCCTTGCTTGACATGTTGAATTCTTTTGCTAGTTCATGAACACGCATTCCAGGCATTCTTGCCTCCTTATTCTTCAGGGGAGCTTTCGGCAAGGTGCACGGAAAGCTCGTCGCGGACATTCTGGTAGGAGTCGGCTTCGATAGAGCACTTCAGGCTGCGAGCCAATCTTCCCTGCTTGACTGCCTTTTCGAAGCATTCAAGCGAGCAGACATACGCGCCGCGCCCGGCAAGACGCCCGGTTTTGTCAAACGCAATGCGACCCTCGGGCGTACGCACAATGCGGTACAGCTGCTGCTTGGGATTTTTCTGGGCGCAGCCAATGCAGCTGCGCTGGCGCTTCGGCGCGCTCGCCTGCCCTACGAAGCCCATACCCGTTATGCCTCGGATGCGTGAATGCCGCAGAAGCTGCTGCCGGGGCGCGCATGATTGCGGCAGCGAACGCCATCGCTACTCACGTATTCGCAGAAACCACCCTGCTCTTCATCATCTTCATCGATGAGCATGTTCTCGGTTGCAGGCAACGGCTCGCCGGCGTAAGAGGCGCTCTTGATGTCAATGTGCCAGCCGGTCAGGCGCGCGGCCAAACGAGCATTCTGGCCCGCTTTGCCAATAGCCAAAGAAAGCTGGTCATCAGGAACAATAACGGTTGCATAATTATTTTCTTCGTCAACGGTAACGCGAGAGACCCTTGCAGGCGAAAGCGCCTTGGCAACGTATTCCGCCGGATCGGGGCTCCATTGAATAACATCAACACGCTCGTTGCGCAGCTCTTCAACCACCATGCGAACACGGCTGCCCTTGGGGCCCACGCAGGCGCCCACGGGATCAAGGTTCGCTTCGCGGGAATACACGGCAATCTTAGAGCGCTCGCCCGGTTCGCGCGCAATAGACTTGATTTCCACCAGGCCATCGTAGATTTCGGGAACTTCAATTTCGAACAAGCGACGAATCAAATCGGGATGCGTACGGGAGACCACGATAGAGGGACGACCCTGCTCGCCTTTTGCCTTCGGCTCTTCCGCGTTGGGATCGCGCACGTCAATGATCAGCACTTTCAGACGCTGGTTGTGACGATAATGCTCATTTGCCGGACGCTCGTTGCGCTCGGTGGGGAATTTCTTCTGATCGTAATGCGGCAGCTCGGCCTCTACGCCATCGCGAATCTTGATGATGGTGAAGTCGTTCGTGCCCTGCAAAACGGTACCCGTTACCAAATCGCCGCGGCGGCTCTTGAACTCGCGGTAGATGGACTGACGACCTGCGTCGCGCACAATGGAGGCAATAACGCTCTTTGCGTTCTGAGCGGCAATGCGGCTCACATCGTTCGGCGTAACATCGCGCGGCTCGAACTCATGGTACTCGCCCTCTTCATCAGGCTCATCGGTGGGAACCATCTCGTACACGTAGATTTTGCCCGTAGAGCGATCGATGGTCACGCTTGCGTCCCACTCCAGATCCAAGATGCGCTGGTAGCTTTTTGCCAGAGAATCTTCCAAGCGCTCAATAAGATACAGCTCATCGATCTTGCGCTCGTGGGCCAAAGCCTGCAAAGCCTCGATCAATTCAGAATTTGCCACAATAGTTCCTTTCCTTGCTACTTCCTTATTTGTTCTATTTCTTGTTCTCGCTGAAATCAATAACGCCCTTTAAATGGGCTCGTTTGATAAGGTCAAACGGAATCTCAATCGAAGTTCCCTGATCATCAAGCGTAAGCTTCTCGTCATCCGCGCCTACAATCACCGCGGTGAACTGCGAGCGCCCATTGATGCCCTTCGACGTTTTCACCACCGCCGTTTGCCCGGCGAAGCGATTGAAATGCTCGGGGGTTCGCAACGGTCGGTCGATTCCCGGCGAGGAAACCTCCAACATATACGCCCCCGGGAACGGGTCGATGCGCTCCATGGTCTCGTTGATCCACATTTGCGCCTCAGAAAGCTCATCGAAACCAACACCGTGATCGGTGTCGATATACACGCGAATGGTCGGGGATTTCTTTGAGCCCGTTACCTCAACGGTAACAATCTCAATGCCATGCTGCTGCGCCAAGGGCGCAAGCGCATCAAGCAGCGATTGTTCTTTATGTGTCAGCACTGGTCCCTCCCTCTTTTTCTCCTAATATAAAAAGAAAGCGGGCAAATGCCCACTTTCTCTGAAAATCGAAAGTATGGTGCGAAGGTGCTTACCGCAACTCTTCACATGTGCTTGAATAGTTTAGCACGCTCTTGCTCAATGCACAAGTTTTTCACAGGCGAAAATTAACGCCTGCGCACGTGAACGGTCTGAACGCGACGGTAGCGGCGCTGCTTTCAGCGGTTTTTGCGATGTGCAAAGCCGCACGCAACCCTTACAGCGAAATCTGCCAGCTGTTAATCAAATCGATATGCTGAGCAATATCGCACATAACTTCTTCGGACACCTTATCATCCACGTTCAAGTATACCAGCGCCGTTTTCTCCGCGGGCTTCGTGCCAATCTGCATGGTGGTGATGTTCACACCCGCAGCGCCCAAAATCGTACCGATAAGGCCAATGCGGCCCGGCGCATCAACATACTCGAAAATAACGGAATTGCGCGTGGGAACGATATCGATGTCATAGCCCAAGAAAGATACAAGACGCATAGAAGACACGCCGTCGGGCACTACGATGGACACACATTGATCACCAGCCGCAATGTCAACTTGCGCCGAATAACCCTGGCGCGAAAGACCGTTGCAACACGAAACCGAAATGCCATGGCAACGCGCCATGACTTCGTAGTTTGCCGTGGTGATGTGCTCAACTTCGCGGCTGGAAAGCAAGCCTTTAAGCGATGCAGCCGCCAACGCCGTTGCATCGCAATTAGCAAGCTTGCCAGCGGTAGTCACGGTAAGAGAGCGCGGAATAGCGACATCAAGGTGTCCCAAAATTGCACCAGCCGTTTCGCATGCCACAATGTAGGGGCCAACGCTATCGACTACTTCCGCAGGCACCTGCGAAAGGTTTACCGCCGTGGGAACAAGCGAGCCCGAAAGACCGGCATAAATGTGCTCGGCAATCTGGGACGAGCAGCTGTTGTGAGCATCATGCGTTTCGGGGCCCAAGTGCGGCGTGAGCACAACCTGGGAAAACTCCAAAAGCGGCGAATCAGTGCACGGCTCTTCATCGTAAACGTCAATGCCAACCGATGCGATTTTACCCGCAGCCACGAAATCGGCAAGCGCTTTCATATCGCACGTGCCCGCATAGGAAACGTTCAAAAGAATGACGCCCGTCTTCATTGCGGCAAACTCTTCCGCCCCAATCATGCCGGTTGTCTCAACGGTCTTCGGCAAATGCAGGGAAATGACATCCGCCTTTGGCAACGCTTCGGCAAGCGTGGCGCACAGCTTTGCGCCCAATTGCGCCGCACGATCGGAACTGCAATACGGATCATACGCTAAAACGTTCATTCCGAACGCGCGCGCGTACTGCGCAACCAGCCCGCCAAAGCGACCCAACCCCACAATGAGCAGGGTCTTCCCATACAGCTCAATGCCGGTATACTGTTCGCGATTCCACTGACCGTGACTCATGCTCGCGCTTGCCTGAGCAGCATTGCGCGCGCACATAAGCATAAGGCACATGGTCATTTCCGCCACCGACGTAATATTGGAGTCAGGAACGTTGCATACGATAATGCCTCGCTCGGATGCCGCGGCAATATCGATGTTTTCCGTGCTCAAGCCCGCACGACCGATGATTTTCAGGTTCTTGCCCGCATCGATAACATCGCGCGTGACCTTCGTACGGGAACGAACGATAAGCGCATCATAGCGAGGAACGATCTTGATGAGCTCTTCGGTAGAAAGTCCCAGATGAACATCGACTTCTAAAGCTTTTTCGCGCAGATAATCCAATCCGCATTGAGCGATGACATCGGTAACCAGTACTTTAAGCGACATAGTGGCGCAATTCCTTTCCATCAAAGAGCGCAACTGTCTTGCACGCGTCTCTTCTTGCATGTTTCTTCAAACTGTGGAGCGTTTTGCATCGCGGTTCGCACGCAGAGTCGCCCCTCGTCATTATTTATTGCTGCGCTCGTTTTCGAACTGCTCCATGAAAGCAACGAGCTTTTGCACACCCTCAAGCGGCATAGCGTTATAGATGGAAGCGCGCATACCGCCCACACTGCGATGGCCCTTCAGCTCCACCAGGCCTTCTTTCGTCGCAGCAGCAATGAATTCCTTGTCCAGCGCATCATCGCCCGTAATAAACGGCACGTTCATCATCGAGCGGTTTTCTTTTGCGGCAGTGCCCGAAAACAGCTTGCTGTTGTCCAGGAAGTTGTACAGGAGCGCGGCCTTCTCGTGGTTGCGCATCTGCATGGCCTCAAGGCCGCCAATGGACTTGATCCACTTGAACACCTTGCCGCAAATGTAAATGGCATAGCACGGCGGCGTGTTATACAGCGACTTCGCATCGGCCTGCGTCTTCCACTTCAGCATGGTGGGCGTTGCGGGCATCACATCGTCGCGAATAAGATCCTTGCGCACAATAGCAATCACAACACCTGCGGGGCCAACGTTTTTCTGGGCTCCCGCGTAGACAACGCCGAATTTTTCGATGTCAATGGGCTCCGACAAGAAGCACGAAGACATATCGGCCACAACGGGTGCATCCGTTTCGGGAAGCTTGCGGTACGTGGTGCCCGTGATGGTCTCGTTGTAGCAAAGGTACAGATAATCAGCGTCTTTCGACGGCGTGAATGTGTCAAATGCGGGAATGCAGGAATAATTCGCGCCCTTGGAATCGGCCAGCAGCGTGATATCGCCGTAACGGCACGCTTCCTGGTAGGCTTTCTTCGACCAGTTGCCCGATACGATATAGTCTGCCTTGCCCGTTTGCAGCATGTTCATAGGAACAGCCGCGAACTGCTGCGAAGCGCCGCCCTGCAAGAACATGACTTCGTAATCATCGCCAATGCCAACAAGATCGCGCAGGTCCTGCTCCGCTTCGGTGATAATAGTGTCGAACGCCTTCGATCGATGGCTCATCTCCATGACGGACATGCC
>CAKTVK010000123.1 GCA_934623455.1 uncultured Eggerthellaceae bacterium
ATCGCGTCAAGCGCGCGTTGCTGCTTGTCATTGAGAGTCTGTTTCTCCACATCAACGCGAAAAATCGACGAATCCTGATCCGCAAGCCCGCGAAAATGGCGCCGATGCTCCACTACCACAACGCCTTTTTTCTCCAGCGCGGTTAGGCATGACGAAACCGAACCATATTCAGCCGTGAGCTCGCTTACGCGCACGTCGCCGCGACGCACCGCCGCAAGCACGGCTTCCTGCTTATATGAGCCTTTACGCGGCACGAAACCTTCCGCATGCGGCCCAAGCGTAGCCCACCGGTCATCGACTTCGCCCACGGCAGGCTGCTCAAGAACCCACGCGCCACCGCGATGAATCACGCGGGGCACGCCACCGGGGGGCGTGAACAAACGAACGCACGACGAAAGCGGCGCAATGTAATAATGCGCCATGAACTGGGCGCATGCCGCGCCATCCCTATCGAAGAACGGCTCGGAAGCAACTTCGAATATCTCTTTGATTTTCGCGCGCTCAAGTTCTTGGGCGCGCTCGTCGGAATCGTCGAACGTATCCAACACAAAGCCAAGGGCGCGCCGTGGCCCAAAAGGAACCACCACGGCACGCCCCACTAAATCAAGCTGTTCTATCGCAGGGGGAACGGCGTAAGTGAACGCCGCATCCAGCGATTGCGTTGGTATGTCAAGAACAACAGATGCAAGCAAAGCAGCGAAATCCTACAGCCCCGCCGCTTGGCGCAGCTCGTTAACGCGATTCGTATTCTCCCAGGTAAACTCAGGAAGCTCGCGACCAAAGTGGCCGTATGCGGCAGTCTTGCGATAGATGGGACGACGCAAGTCAAGCTCGCGGATGATGGCGCCCGGGCGCAAGTCGAAGACTTCGGCCACAGCTTTTTCAATCACGGGAGTATCCACGTGATTTGTGCCGAACGTGTCCACCATAATGGAAATCGGGTGCGCCACGCCAATTGCGTAAGCAATCTGCACTTCGCAGCGATCCGCCAGTCCAGCAGCAACCACGTTTTTCGCGACCCAGCGCGCGGCATATGCGGCCGAGCGGTCAACCTTCGTGCAATCCTTGCCCGAGAACGCACCGCCGCCATGACGACCCATGCCGCCATACGTGTCAACAATAATCTTGCGACCCGTCAAACCGGAGTCACCCATGGGTCCGCCCACAACGAAACGTCCCGTAGGATTCACGTAAATCTCCAGGTCATCGGCAACTTTGACGCCTTCTTCCTGGAACACGGGCTTGATTACATGCGCTACCAAATCATCATAGATTTGGCCAACTTCAACTTCTTCAGCATGTTGCGTGGAAACAAGCACTTTCTCCACCTGCGTGGGCTTGCCGTCGATGTAGCGCACGGAAACCTGCGTCTTTCCATCGGGACGCAGATACGGAAGCGTGCCATCCTTGCGAACGCTGGTCAGGCGCTCTGCCAAGCGATGCGCCAGGTAGATAGGCATCGGCATGAGCGTGCTCGTTTCGTTGCAAGCATAGCCGAATACCATGCCCTGGTCGCCCGCGCCCACTTTGTCGATGTCATCCACGCTTTCGCCGCGCTGAGCCTCGTAGGACTCATCGACGCCCATGGCAATGTCGGCAGATTGCTCGTGGATTGCATTGATAACGCCGCAGGTATCGCAATCAAAGCCGTACTTCGCGCGGTCGTAGCCGATCTCGCGGATGGTATCGCGCACGATTTGCTGCACGTCAACGTATGCTTCCGTGCGAATTTCGCCCGTTACCACCACAAGACCTGTGGAAGTCATGGTCTCGCAGGCGCAACGCACGTTGTCCACGTCGGCCGGAACGCCCGTAGGCGAAACATAGCCAGCTTTCTGAAGCTCGATTTCCTTTGCCAGAATGGCATCCAAGATAGCATCAGAAACCTGATCGCAAATCTTGTCAGGATGACCTTCAGTCACCGACTCCGACGTGAAAAGATAAGATGAGTGTTCTTCAGACATGAGAATACCTCCTTCATCGGTGTTGGCCGGACCACCATAGCACGTCAGACGCGCCTGGTTGGTGTCGGGATCGCTGAGCCAACTCTCTCCCCCGACTCTGGATAACGGATGTTGCGTTTTCGAACGCAACTCTATAGTTTCAGCATGATACCACCATGCTGCACAACTTTAATGACAATTTGGTGACATAGTACACATTGGGTACAAAATTCAGGCGAAGGCGACGGGAACGCAAACGGCGCACTTCGGCGCTCGCAGTGCGCCCCGGCGCCACACAGGCGGCTCAGATTCTCATCCGCGCCCTGGCTCTGTATCCGCGCCCTGGCTTCGCCGCCCCCCCCTCGCCGCCAGCAATTTGTTGACAAATTACCCCACCTTTTGTCAACAATTCGTACGCGTTCGCTACGATGCGCTGGTGCTGTGCGCGGGCGGCGCAAGCTCGTTGTACCCGCGCCCGTAACTTTGGTTTCGCCGCCGCGCTTTACTTCAGCGCGCTACACCCGGTAACGCGGGTCAATCTCTTGCAACTCGGCAAACGAGTCGATTTCTGCCACGTCATCGAACGTGCAAGCCTCGACCGCAATATCATAACGGGCATTGCGCAGAACGCACGGCACGTCATCCCAGAAACGCTGCTTGTTCTCATCGTTTTCGTCAAAGCATTCAGGCAGGTCAACGGCAAGTTTTGCACCATCTTCGGCAGTCCAGTAACTAATACCGTACATGTGGTTCGTGTTCTTGCCGCCCTTATGCAAGTCCACAACACGACCGTTTTCCACATCAAGGCACCAGTCGGGCGTCTCTTCAACCGGCACGCCCATATAGCAGGATTGGAAGCGGTACTTTTTGAGCAGCGCGGGATTGCTTAGAAAAAGATCGCTCTCGAACACATACGCATTCTGGAAAAGATTGCGCGCGACGCACGCCGAGGAAATGTTGTTCGTGGAATCGTAGATTGGATTTTCCAGCAATGTAACAGTCGGATAATCGTCAAGCAGCAACCGGAACTGTTCCTTCAAATATCCCGTCACAATGTAGATTTCTGTGACATCAATCGCCAAAAGTGCATCAAGGATAGTCTCGATGATACGCTTTCCATTAACGTTGACCAGGGGTTTTGGAGTATTGATGGTAATAGGCAACATGCGGCTGCCAAAACCGCTTGCCAAAAGCACCGCGCGTTTCGCACGATACGGCTCAAGCGCCTGCAAATCATCGGGGGTCGCCGTGCCGTTTTCGTACTTTTCTTCGAGCAAGCGAAACTGCTGTTCGCTCAATGATTCCATGCCAATTCCTTCCGTTCGCGAAACTTGCTTATCCTACGCCTTTTGCTAAGTACCTGTAAACAGTTTGTTCCGCAAAGCGTCTGTTTTTACCCTAAAATGAACCGAAACAACAAATCGAAGCAATGCATGTCCAAAGCAAAAACAAAGGAGCTTTTCATGGCAACGAATGCTCAGCTCACCGATGAGTATCTTCAGATAATCGCCGACCTTAACGGCGATATTGAAGGTCGTAAAATCGCAGCAGAATATATGGAAAACAGCACGGCGATCGTGCACCATCAACATGTGGCGTGCAGCTATCTGCCGCGCCTGTTCAACCGCGAAACGTACGACATCATGAAAGAAACGTCGGAAACGGCGCATCGCATTCTGTGCAAAGTTATCCAGCGCTATTTAGACGACCCCGCGTATCGCGACGTATTCGATTTCGACCCGCGTCTGGTTGAACTTATCTTGCTGCCGCGCGGCTACGATGATCTGCTGCCGTTTGCACGCGTCGATACGTTCTTGAACGAAGAAACCGGCGAAGTACGCTTCTGCGAATTCAATGGCGACGGTTCATCTGGTATGAACGAGAACCGCGAAATCACGCTTTCCGTGGCGCGCACTCCTGCGTTCAGGGAGTTTATCGCGCATGGGCATCACATTGAGGCGTGCGAACTGTTCGGCAATTGGATTCACCGGTTCATTGACATCTATGAGCGCTCCGAAAACTGCGTTGCACACCCGCATTTCGCCATTTGCGACTATCTGGAAAACGGCGTAGTTGATGAGTTTCACCTGTTCGCCGACCAGTTTACGCGAAAAGGATACCCGTGCGTGGTGGCTGACGTGCGCGAGTTGCAATTCGACGGCGAAACTCTTACCGACAGCAAAGGCAACCGCATTGACGCCATTTGGCGCCGCTGCGTGACGAACGACGTGATTGAGCATTGGGACGAATCGCAGCAGCTCATCAATGCCGTGCGCGCCGGCAAAGTAACGCTCATCGGCAGCTTCGCAGGACACGTTGTGCACGACAAGCAGATTTTCAGCGCTCTGTACGACCCGCGCACCCAAGCATTTTTGACGGATGAGGAAAACGAGTTCGTGAAGCGCACCGTGCCGCTGACCACGTTTTTGGATAGCGAGCACATCGATTTGGCTGAAGTGCGCGCAAACAAAGATGCATGGATCATCAAGCCCACCGATGCGTACGGCGCCCAAGACGTGTATGCTGGCTGCGCGCAAACGCAGCAGCGCTGGGAAGAGCTGGTGGACCAGTTCGCGAATGGCGCAGCAGGACACCCCTTCATTGTGCAAAGCTACATTACGCCATACAAAACGCTCACATTGCCGCCCGAGAGCACGGCCGATTTGGAAGCGGGCAAAACAGAAGCCATACCCGAGCTCTACAACAACCTGAACGGCCTGTACCTCTATAACGGCCAGTTCATGGGCGTGTTCAGTCGCCTGGGACCGCTGCCCACCATCTCGAAGGACATGAAGGGCATCACCACCGCGACCATCTGGGTTGATTGCGGCGATATCTTCGCGCCTGAACCGCCTGCATCTGTTGCGACAGCCGCCGCTGCTGAAGCACAAGGGTGCGGCTGCGATGGCAGCTGCTGCTAATTGTTGACAAAAGGTGGGGTAATTTGTCAACAATGAATAAACTGATTAATGCTGGCGCTGCCGTTTGCGCCGTGGTGTGCCTTGTTGTCACGTTTTTGGCGGCAGGGTTTGCTGCGTGCGCCGCAACGCCATTACCAACGCGCGTTTTGTCGCAAGCATATGCAACCGACAGCATTTCGCCGTACACGCACGATGAACTCGTAGTGGCCGCTGTTGCCATTTACGATTACTCGTTTGCAAGCCACGACGCAGACGCTCTGAACGCAACCATGGACGAACTCGTTATCGCAGCTCAAGCCGATGGTCGTGCGCCCGGCAACGCACAGGGAGAAGAATATCGCCTGGACAGTGCTGCAATTTCCCACTTAGACGATTGTTACGCGCTCGAAAGTGCTGTAAAAGTGCCCCTTATCGCCATTGCCGTGCTTGCCCTTGCAGCCGCAGCTCACGTGGGCGTGCGCACCGGCCGCAAAAACCTGGGACGCGTGCTGGCGTGCGCGGGCGGACTCGCTATTGCAGCGTTTCTAGCGTTCGGCACTGCGGCGCTTATCGACTTCGACGCGTTCTTTTCGCTCTTCCACGGCCTGTTCTTCACCCAAGGAACGTGGACGTTTTGGTACCGAAGCCTTCTTATTTGCAGCCTTCCTGAAGGTTTTTGGATGGGAATGGGCATTCTGTGGTTCGCAACAAGCCTTCTTCTCTCTATACTGTCATGTTGCGTTGGCGTGCATCTCATAAGGAAGCGCGGCGCGCGACCCCAAACAACGGATATTCAAAGCACACGCTTTAATAGATAAGGATCACACATGGAAAACACTGCAAACGAAGTGC
>CAKTVK010000124.1 GCA_934623455.1 uncultured Eggerthellaceae bacterium
CCGTTTACATCGCTCACGTGTTCCATCAATCGCAAAACTATGCAAGGTATGTTTAACGGAAACGGAAGCATGGAAGCGGAAGCGCCGTACTCGCATGCGGCGCTTCCTGCCTATTCGATCAGAAGCCTTCTTTAATCATCAAGATGATCGACGGCGTATTGCGCTTCTTCTTCGGTGAATTGTTCGCCGTATTGGCTGATTAGCTGGTCATATACGGCACTCTTCGACATGTTCATGTTCTTGTAGTAAGACTTGGCTTTCGCAAGAGCGTTCTGGTTCCAGTCGGCCTTAACGTGGTCAATTGCGTACTGGGCTGCATCTTCGGGAAAACCTTCGCCATAGCTGCTAATTAGCTGGTCGTATATTCCCGCTTTCGACATATGCATGTTGTCGCTGTAGCTTTGTGCTTTCTTCAGCGCATTCTTGAACTCTGTTGATACTTCAGGCTCTTTCAGGTTTTTGACAGCATCAAAAATGTTGTCGTAGGCCTTCTTGATTTCGCTTTCGCTGGCGTCTTCTTTGTCGATGATGGCCTTCGCCTCTGATAACGCCGTTGCAAGGCCCGCTTGGCTTTCTTGGGTATACTTGGCAAGCGTATCGGGGTCAAAGTTTGTGTATTGGTCGTAAACGGCTTGCAGCGTTGACTTATCAACGGTCTTGCTTGCCACCTGGGAAGATGACGCGCTTGAGCTTGATCCCGATGTTTGAGATTCGCCACCGCTGCCGAAGGAGCCAATGATTCCCAGTACAAGAATGATTACGACAACAATAAACCATTTTCTCTTATAAAAAGGCTTGTCTTTAGGCGCGGCCTTTTTATCGGTTTGCGGGATTGAGGTCTGTGCGAGTTGCGGTTCGGGTGTTTCGGTTGCGGTATTCGCTCCGCAATTCGGACAGAATCTCGAATTTTCGGAATATTCGCTTCCGCAGTGATTGCATGTTGGCATGGTTCCTCCTGTCGTTTCGAAAATAATGTGATGTCGCTTAACACTGAAGCTAAACCTAGGGTATTCTTTTTCGAAAACCAGCTTGTCCGTTTTTTGGGACATGGCGTGAACTTGCAATCATTTATAGTGCTTGAAAAGGGAAAACGGGCCAAAAATGATTGCCCGCCGTAAAATGGTGCAGGGCAGGCAAAAAGGAGGGCGCTATGGATTTCTTCCAATCGTTTTATGACCGAAATGGCGACGGAAAGCTTACGGGCTTCGAGCGCGTTCGCTACGAAGAGGACAACTGGGCATACCCGGGCTCTTTGGTGCCCCACACGACAACTACTGATCCGCGGCTGAAAAAAGACCTGGGCTACGACGACGACGATGACGACTACAAGCCGTATTCCAGTATCAGCAGTCTTCTCGATGACTTCGATGATGACGACGACTGGGATGACGACGACTGGGACGACGATGACGACTGGGATGGCCTCAGCATTGAGCACGGAGATGTGCTGGACGATTTTGATGACTTCGGGGAAGAAAACAGGTATTGGTTCGCGCCTCGGAACAGCGAGGACCTTATCGGAGCGATTGCCACGCCAAAGTATTTAGAGGAGCCGCGCATCCGGGCGCACCGCTGCTACAACTGCAAGCACTGGATAGACACGAAGCCAACTTGCAATACCCGCGATGACGGATGCCGTGTCTATTATCGCTTGAAGATCGACCGCATCCTGAAAAACGATGCTCCCGACCTGGATGGCGAAGTCTGCGACCATTTCGAATTCAGGCATGGCGGCCGCGGATAGCGAAGGCAACGCTCCGCCAGCGTGCTCGATGCTCGCATAACAATCTTGGATGATTTGCGTTGCTGGTGCGGTTGTTGATGGCGCCTTAAGCCCGAATGAGAGAAAAGAAAAGCATCGATTGGCGTTGTTGCGTTTGGTCCTATTTCTTGCAGTAATGTGTTACAATGCATATGCATAAGCAGTGCGTTAGGAGGTATTATGGCAACAATGACAATTAGATGCGATGAGGCTGATAAAAAAGCAGCTGCAGAGGTTGCTGAGTACTACGGCTTCGACCTGTCTTCTGTAACTCGTGCTTTGTGGCGGCAAATGGCGCGCACGCATTCGATTCCTTTGAATCTTGGACGCTGGGAACCCAATGAAGAGAGCCTTGAGAGCATTCGCGAGGCTGACGAAATTCTGTCAGCTGGCGGTACGGGAAGATCTTTTGATAACGGCGCTGATCTCATCGCTGCGGCTTTGGAGGCGTAACTTGTGGCAAAGTTGAAAGCCCAATTTTCGCCTTCTTTTTCCAGAGATGTGAAGCGCCTGGCGAAAAAGCACGTGGACACGCGCCCTCTGTCCGAGGTTATCGACCTGATTATTGAAAATACTCCTGAATCAATTGAAACGCTCAAGCGTAGGCACGATATGCATATGCTTGTTGGCAATTGGTCGGGAAGTTCCGAGTGCCACGTGTGCAATGCCGGGGATTGGCTTCTTGTGTGGAGGACATCGGGTGGAATCGCCTTGATGCAGCGAATGGGAAGCCATGATGAGTTGTTCAGGTAGGTGCCTTGATGCGCACGAGCTGCTTGTTCGCTGCTGGCCACTTCGCAATGCGGCTTCGGTCCGATGCCGGCTTGGTTGCGGATCGGCTTCCGCAGTGCGTTATCGACCCGAGGCAGGCGCTATGTCTCCGTGCGGGTGCAACGTGATATCCGCCGCTGAAATGTCAGAGTTCTGAGATGCTTTTCGTTCCTGAAGAGCGGTTGCGTTATAATTTCGCACTTGAAAGATAGGTTTTAACGCGAAGCGATGGCGCGCGAATCAAGAACAAAAACCGCGCGCTTTAAGGAACGTTCATATGGCGAATTGCTGCGAGCCTGGCACCGAAATGCCAGCTATTTCCATTGATGCAATGGGCGAGGGTCGTCCGTCGGTTGATATCGATGCCAACGATAACGCCCTGACTCTGAACCTTCTTCCCATTGGGAAGAACGCGCTCATCCAGCAAGTAGGCGGAGAAGGCGCGCTCCGTCAGCATTTTCTTGACATGGGCCTAATCCCGGGCGCCCACGTGACCATGGTGAAGCATGCTCCCATGGGCGACCCTGTTCAAGTGCGCATTCACGGCTACGAGCTTACGTTGCGCCTGGAAGATGCGGCGCGCATCACGCTGTGCGATGTGGTGGACGAAGAGGTTGCGCGCATTGGCGACGCTCAGCGAAACACAGGGCAGCCTCAAAAGCGCGGTGTGTTCCCGGGCGGGCATCCTCATGAAACCGATCACCCTGGCTTTGGCGAAGGCGGTCGCTACCACAACGCATCCGAGGAAACGCCGCTTCCCCAGGATAAGAAACTGACATTTGCCCTGGTAGGAAACCAGAACTGCGGCAAAACCACGTTGTTTAACCAGCTTACGGGATCCAACCAGCACGTGGGCAACTTCCCCGGCGTTACGGTTGATCGCAAGGATGGCCCGCTGCTGGGTCATGCAAACACCCTGGTCACGGACTTGCCGGGCATCTACTCTATGAGTCCGTATTCCGCGGAAGAGATTGTTACACGCCAGTTCGTGCTGGAAGACAAGCCGTGCGGCATTATCAACATCGTGGACGCAACGAACATCGAGCGCAATCTGTACTTGACCATGCAGCTCCTTGAGCTGGATATCCCCATGGTTTTGGCGCTGAACATGATGGACGAAGTGTCCGCAAACGGCGGATCAGTGCTGGTCAACGAGCTGGAAGCGCAGCTGGGCATTCCCGTTGTGCCCATTAGCGCCGTGCAGGGCGAAGGCATTGCCGAGCTGGTGAATCACGCCATGCACGTGGCGTATTACGGCGAAGGCCCCAAGCGCCAGGACTTCTGTGGCGCCACGGAAAACGGTGGCGCGGTGCATCGCTGCCTCCACGGCATTATGCACTTGGTTGAAGATCACGCCCAAAAAGCGGGTATTCCCGTGCGTTTTGCCGCATCGAAGCTGGCAGAAGGCGACCCGCTGGTGGCGCGTGCGCTGAATTTGGATGAAAACGAGCTGGAAACCATCGAGCACCTTGCGTTGCAAATGGAGGCAGAAAGCCACCTTGATCGCGCGGCGGCACTGGCCAGCATGCGTTTTTCCTTCATCGAGCGCGTCTGCGGCCTGACCGTGGTAAAGCCGCATGAAAGCCGCGAACACGCGCGCAGCCAAAAGGCAGACCGCATCCTTACGGGGCGCTTTACGGCCATTCCCGCCTTCATCCTGATCATGTTGGCGGTTTTCTTCCTGACCTTCGAAGTTATTGGCGCGTTCCTTCAAGATTTGCTTGAAACGGGCATTACCGCATTGGGCGATGCGTGCGCCGCCGCCATGGAAAGCGCCCAAATAAACGAAGTGCTGCAATCGTTTGTGATCGACGGCGTTTTCGGCGGCGTGGGAAGCGTGCTGTCGTTTTTGCCCATCATTGCTGTGCTGTTCTTTTTCTTGTCCATGCTTGAAGACAGCGGTTACCTGGCGCGCGTGGCGTTCGTTATGGACAAACCGCTGCGTAAGCTGGGCCTTTCGGGGCGCAGCATTGTGCCCATGCTCATTGGTTTCGGCTGCAGCGTGCCCAGCGTTATGGCAACGCGCACGCTTCCATCGGAACGCGACCGCAAGCTGACCATTATCCTTACGCCGTTCATGAGCTGTTCGGCGAAGCTGCCCATCTATGTGTTTTTGGGCGAGGCGTTCTTCCCGCAGCAAGCGGGCCTGGTGGTAGCGCTGCTCTACGTTTTGGGCATTGTCGTGGGAATTTTTGTGGCGTTCTTGCTGAAGAAGTTCGTGTTGAAGGGCGAAGCCGTGCCCTTTGTTATGGAGCTGCCGAATTATCGTATGCCGGCAGCGAAAAACGTTGGCCATCTAATGTGGGATAAATGCAGCGAGTTTTTGCATCGTGCGTTCACGATTATCCTGCTTGCGGTGCTGGTGATTTGGGCGCTGCAAACGTTCAGCTTTGGGCTCAACGTGGTTCAGGATTCCGCCGACAGCATGTTGGCGCAGATAGCGGGCCTGCTTGCACCCGTTTTGGCTCCGCTGGGTTTGGGCGATTGGCGCATTGGCACGGCGCTGGTTTCAGGTTTCATTGCGAAGGAAAGCGTTGTGGCCACCATGATTGTGCTTTACGGCGGGGCATCGGCTCTTGCAACGGCGTTTACGCCGCTGGCGGGTGCGTGCTTGCTGGTATTTTGCCTGCTCTACACGCCGTGCGTGGCGGCAATCGCAAGCATCAATCGCGAACTGGGCGGAAAATGGGCGCTGGGTATTGTGGTTGGGCAGTGCGCGGTGGCGTGGATCGTGGCATTTATCGTGCGCTGCGTGGGGCTGCTGTTTGGTCTTGCATGATGCTCCAGTTGTCGCAAAAGCCAGGTGAAGAATAATTATGGGAACGAAAAAGTACTTCTTCTTTGATTACGATGGAACGCTTGCCGTTCCGCTTACGCGCAATATCCCTGATAGCACGCGTGAAACGTTGCGTCTTTTGGAAGCGCAAGGGCATTTCGTGGCGCTTGCCACGGGGCGTTTGCAGTGCAACGCGCTTGATTTCATTGATAGCGCGGGCATTCGCAATGTGGTGTCCGATGGCGGAAATTCCGTTACGGTAGATGGTAAGCTGCTGTGGATGCGTC
>CAKTVK010000125.1 GCA_934623455.1 uncultured Eggerthellaceae bacterium
CTGCCCGCCAGAGTCTGCATTGCACCTGAAAGCATTCAATATTCGGCTCCCAAATGCAACAACTAAAAGATAGGAGGAGACATGCTTGATGCAAAGCAGCCATACGTTTTAGAAGAAAGCGATGGCGTAATGAAGGTGCGCACCTGCGCTTGGTCGCCGCCGGGAGACCACCCCGTAGGATGGGGCGTTATCGTTACCGTTAAGGATAATAAGATCCTGAAGGTGGAAGGCGACCCCGATCACCCCATCACGCAAGGCCGTTTGGATGTTCGCAACCTTACCCTTGATGAAGTGGTGTACAGCGATGAGCGTTTGACCAGCCCCATGGTGCGTGATCGTGCGGATCGCGGCAAAGATGCGTGGCGCAAGGTTTCTTGGGATGAAGCGTACGACCTGATTGAGAAGAACATTCGCGACATCTGGGAGAAGTGGGGTGCCGAGACCATCTTCACGCTTACGGGTACTGGTCGTGAGTCCACGCTGTACGCTCCTGTGTACGGTCCTGCTATCTGCAACACGCCGAACGGCGCTTCCACGTATGCGTTCTCCGGCGAAGCGTGCTACGGCCCGCGCGCTACCATCACCAACTACTTGCTGGGCGCCGGCGTTCCGGAAATCGATTCCGCGCAGTACTGGGAGGATCGCTACGACCATCCGGGCTATGTTGTTCCGAAATACATCATGGTTTGGGGCAAGGATCCGCTGTATTCCAGCCCCGATGGCTTCTTCGGCCCTTGCATTATCGATCTGATCAAGCGCGGCTCGAAGATTATCGTTATCGACCCGCGTGTAACGTGGCTTGCTGCCCATGCGGAGTTCCATTTGCAGCTTCGTCCTGGTACCGATGCCGCTGTTGGCCTGGGCTTTTTGAATGTCATTATCAGCGAAGGCCTGTATGATCACGAGTTCGTGGAATGCTGGACGTATGGCTTCGAGCAGCTGGCCGAGGCCTGCAAGGAATGGACGCCCGAGCGCGTGCAAGAAGTTGCTTGGGTTGACCCCGAGCAGTTGGTTGGCGCCGCGCGTGCCTTCGCAACGAATGCTCCCTCCACTGCCACCTGGGGTGTTGCGCTTGACCAGTCCAAGGCTTCCACGCAAGCAGCTCAGTGCTTCTTGGCCATTTGCGCCATTTGCGGCTACATTGATGTTCCCGGTGGCATTACCATCACGAAGCCGACGAGCTTCATTGGCCAGTGGCGCTACGACATGATGGACGTTCTTGACCCCGAAATGGCTGCAAAGCACATTATTGACCCCGATGGCAAATACGCCCTGTTCAACGCAGGTGCTGCTATGGGCGGTGTTCAGGGCGACACGCTGCTGAACTGGCTTGAAGGCAAATGGGCCGATATGGAAGGCTACTACAAGCTGCGCATGTGCTGGATTATTGGCAACAACCCGCTGGCTTGCATGGCTGACCAGCCCAAACGTTGGTATGAAGCTATGAAGGACCTTGAGTTCGTGGTCGCAAACGACATCTTCATGACCCCTACCATTATGGCGCTGTGCGATGTTGTGCTGCCGCTTTCCACCTACGTTGAGCACGAAGGCCTGGTAACGCCGAACTACGGCCGCAACCAGCACTTCATTGGCGCTATGAACCAGATCATCGACAATCCCAACACCAAGTCTGACCTGGAGATTCTTATTGATATGGGCCGCCGTATGCGCCCCGAGCTGTGGGAAGGCATGGAAACGCCCGATAAGTTCTTCGATGCCAAGTTGCGTGAGAACTACGGTTACGGCCTGGATGAAGTGAAGGCTGTTCCGGCAAAAATGGCAGGCTACGAATACAAGAAGTACGAGAAGGGCCTGCTGCGCGCCGATGGCAATCTTGGTTTCGAGACCAGGTCCGGTCGTATTGAACTGTGGTCGCCTGTTCTTGCCGCTTACGGCGAGCAACCGCTGCCGTATTTCGAAGAGCCCGAGTTCTCTCATGAATCGAAGCCTGAGCTCAAGGCCGAATATCCGCTGTATTACACCACGGGTGGTCGTCACATTTCCATGTTCCACTCCGAGCATCGCCAAAAGGATCTTACGTGCCGCAAGCTGCATCCTTGGCCGTTGGTGACCATCAACCCCAAGACCGCTGCTGAATACGGCATTGCCCAAGGCGATTGGGTTGAGGTTGAAAGCCCGCAGGGCCGCATGGTGCAGAAAGCGAACTTGACGAACGAAGTCAACGAGAAGTTCGTCCACGTTGAGCACGCTTGGTGGTATCCGGAGCAAAGCGGCGAGGGCGAAAACCCCTATGGCGTATTCACGTCTAACGCGAATAACCTGATTCCGCATGAGAGTGTTTCGGTCACCGGTTACGGCGCGCCCTACAAAAACGGTATCTGCCATATTCGTAAAGCGGAATGTCCTGTTGACGAGAGCCTTTTTGCAACTCCCGCTCAGCTGGCCGCTCTTCAGAAATAACGGCAGGGAAGGAGGCATACTATGAAAAACGCAATGCTTATCAATTACGGGCTTTGCTTTGGCTGCGATTCCTGCACCGTTTCTTGCATGAAAGAGAAGGGTCTTTCCTTCGAAGAGCAGGGCATTGTCATCAAGCAGTACGGTCCGGTGAAAGTCAACGGCTCGTGGGAGTGGGATTATATTCCCGTACCAACTAACCTGTGCGACTTATGCGAAGAACGTGTAAGCCAGGGCAAACTTGCTGCCTGCCAGCAACATTGCTTGGCCCAGGTCATCGAGGTTCTGCCTGCCGATCAAGTGGCAGCCCGCATGATTGAGCTGGGCGGCAAGAAGGTTTCCGTCTTCATGCCGTAAGCGTTCGCGCTGAAAAGGTTCCCTTAGGGAATCACGCTTTAGGAGCATGGTGGCACCGCCAGCTGCCACTTCTTATGTCCCGTTATGTTTACTCTTGCACCCATCGCAGGGGATGACCCCTTCAGAAGAGTCCGTTCGTCTTCTCTTCTTGTCCCTTGCGATGTGGCGCTTTCCCCTCCAAAGGAGAAAACAAATGCTTCCACAGCAGAAAAAAGGATGGACAACGGTTGTCGATCTTGAAGAATACAAGAAGATGACCTGGTCTTATTTGACGAATATCAAGCAGACCTGGCAATACGATGGCATCGCGTATATCTTTCGCAAGCGCGGTATTCATCTGTATGGCAGGGATTGCGGTTCGTTGAAGATGAACCACCCTATTCTGACCATTGGCATTCCGCAGCATAAAGACAAGAATTACGGCGTTGACCTGTATGTTCCGGTCGAAAAGAAGGCGCAAGCGCTTTCCCTTATCAAAGACTGGGATCGTATTCGCGAATACGCCGAGCTTGAACAGCAAGAGGGTAAGGCCGCCCATAAAGCTTTCGAGGCGGCAGCAACCGAAGCTAAACAACGAAATGCCGAGAAGAAGCGTGCGGCGCGACGTGAGAAGTTCGGCAGGATGCGCGCGCAGCTGTTTTCCTAAAGCTTGATCATAGAAAACTATATCAAACGTTTCAAAAGGAGTTCACGATGCTTCAAACCATTGAAGACACCACCCCGAAGAAAAGCGGAGGTCTGCATTACGCATTCATCATCTGCTTGGGCGGCTTTCTGACGCAGTTTATTGTTTTGAGCGCTCAGCGTCTTCCTGCTCTGACCTTGGAATCCATTCGTCAGTCCCTGGGCGTCAACTACGCCGAAATTGGCTTGATCACCTCCATCTACATGGTGTTTTATGCGGGCCTTTCGTTTGCATGGGGCATGGCCGCCGATAAGTTTGGCACGCGCAAGGCAATTGTTGCTGCATGCACCCTGGCTGCAGTAGGCGCCATCCTGTTCGGCTTTTTGGCACCTTTGGGCCTTGTTCCCGCAATCGTGACCTGGTCCATTACCGGTTGCGGTACTGCTGGTCTGCTTATGGCCATCCTTCCGAAGATCGTTTCCCGCTGGTTTGCCCCGAACAAGCGCGGCATGGGCATGAGCCTTATCACCCCGGGCGCGAATTTCTCTGCCATCATTTTGGGCATTGTTACCCCGCTTATCATTGCCGCTATGGGTTGGGAAATGTCCTATGTGATCTTCGGTTGCATCTATGCTGCTATTGCGGTGTTCATCGCTATCTTCTTCCGCGAAGGTCCTGAAGAGAAGGGTCTTGCTCCGTACGGCGCTCCCGAAGGCGTTCAGGCTGCTCCTGCTCCTAAGATGGAAGAAATTGCCGAAGCCAAGGATGCGAAGGGTAATGGCCAGTCTGCTATCGCTCGTGTTCTGCGCATGCCTATCACCTGGCACTTCGGTCTGTTCTACATTATTTACCAAGTCGGTTACATGGCTGCTTCCCAGTACTACGTTGCATCCATTCAGTCTGTTGGTTTCGACTTGGCTCAGGCATCTTTGGGCATTACGTGGGCCGGCGTTCTGACCATTCTGACCGAACTTGTTTTGGGTCAGCTGTCCGACCGCATGGAGCGCAAGAACATTATGGCATTCATGGTTGGTTTGAATGCAGTCTTCGGTTTCGGCTACTTCTTCTACTTGACCAGCGGCGCCGCTCCGTCTCTGATTGTGTGCTACATCTTCGTTGCTATCATCACGGCTTCCACCGGCGTTATCACCGTTATCATGACTGCTGCTGGTGAGTATTACGACGACGACATCCGCGCAACGGGCACGGGCGTTGTAGGCACTATCAACATTGTGGGCCGTTACCTTGGTCCCTGGTTGGCTGGTATCATCATCGACCAGACCGGCGTGGTAGGCAATTCCTTCCTGATTGTTGGTATTGCCATGGCTGTTGCCGCGGTTATTGCAGTGCTCATGCCGCGTAAGCGCGCAAAATAGTTCTAAGTGAACAGGGAAGGTGGAAGTTGTGGCGTGTATGTTTTGCACTCGCTGCGGAGGCTGCGAATTGGGAAAGGTGAGCGGCCTGCCCGAAAAAGGGAAATGCCTTTTGTGCGGCACTGAGCTTCCTTCCGATGCGCGCATCTGCCCCGTGTGTGGAGCGCCTGCCTTGCAGCCGTCTGCCCTGCGATCTCCCGTTGCTCCCGTTTCGTGCGAGGAGCGGTAAGCGCGCGGTGACCTGCAACAATTGCAATCGGTTGCAGACCTCAGAACTCATCCTCTCTTTCAGATGCGGTGCCGCGTGGTGCCGCATCTTTTTTGCGCTTGGTTTCGGATTATTCCTGGAAATTGTCTTTCTCCAAGGGTCTGCCTAGGACTTCGTGCAGCCTAATGCCTAGTAATTGACAAGTTTCCGAAGCTTTTGGAACGAAAAACATGCGAAGGGGCGGCAAAACTTTCAACTGATTTTTCCGACCTGGGGAAACGTTAGAAAGCGATGGCTGGAACTTCCAGAAAATCACGCCTTGCTCCCAAAAGCTTCGGAAACTTGTCATTTTTCGCGGTTCGCGCTGCATGGCGTCTGGCTTGCCGCCCGCCGTTCGTGTCCGCCGACGCCGCCCGCGCTGACAGCTCGCACCTGCAGCTACTGGTCCTTCGCTTACAACGCAGTATGCACCGTTACCTATTAGCGCTGCGCCTCCTGAAGTGGGTGCAAAGGTGGTAAACTGGCAAGATGTAAAAATCGCGAAACTGTCCCTTGGGACAGCCGGCTGAATAGGGTGAGAATCCC
>CAKTVK010000126.1 GCA_934623455.1 uncultured Eggerthellaceae bacterium
CTCGGACTCATCCGAACGCGTTCGGGTCAGTTCGAGAACAAAACGCAAGTGTTCGGATGAACTTGCAAATTAACTACCGCAATTCCTACCCTTTCGCTGCCGAAAAAATCCGTATGCGCCGCGCCGCAAGACCAACGCTCTTGGTATCATGGAAAAAACAATTTCCCGCGCGAAACTGACGCACGGTGCGCATGCATTGCGAAAGCGAGGACCGTCTATGATTACGCAAAAACTTGATCAGCACATTGCCGCTTTTCTTGAGGGCTACGAGGCCGAAGAGCATTTCTTCGCTGGCTACAAGAAGCATTTTCCCAGCAGATCGGCGGTTATCGACCTGCTTGACGACATCAAAGTTCTCATGTTTCCTGGGTACTTCGACAACGAATGCGCTGCGGGCGATAAATCCGAATACTTGCTAAGCGAGCGCTTGATGCACATTCAGCGCGTTACGCAGACGCAAATCAAAAAAGCACTGCTTTACGAAAACAACGGGCTCTCCGAAGACGAGGCCTCCCAACGCGCAGAAGTTGCCGCCGAAGCATTTATGGACGAACTGCCCCACGTGCAATCGCTGCTGCTCAAAGACGTGCAGGCCGCTTTCGATGGCGACCCCGCTGCCAGCAGTCGCGAGGAAATTGTGCTGTGCTACCCCGGATTCTTCGCCATTTTCGTACACCGCATTGCTCATGTGCTGTACCAGCAAAACGTGCCGCTGATTCCTCGCCTGATGAGCGAGTACGCACACGGCGTAACGGGCGTTGACATTGCACCGGGCGCAACCATTGGCGAGTACTTTTTCATCGACCATGCAACGGGCGTGGTCATTGGCGAAACAACCATCATTGGCGCGCATTGCAAGCTGTATCAGGGCGTTACCCTGGGCGCGCTCTCCACGCGCAAGGGCCAAATGCTGCGCGGCGTAAAACGCCACCCCACGTTGGAGGATTACGTAACGGTGTACTCCAACGCCAGCGTGCTAGGCGGCGAAACCGTGATTGGCGAAGGCACCGTGATTGGCGGCAGTGCCTTTGTGTGCCAGTCCACGCCGAAAAACGCGCGAGTGAGCGTGAAGAACCAGGAAATCACCGTGCACGACCCCGCTGCGGACGACCCCGAGGACGACTTCGAGGAAGTATAAGCGCTGAATCGCGGCGCCACAAGCTTGGAAAGATCGATGCCGCAAGCACCAGTGCACGCAGCGCATAACCGACGAACGCACAGAAAACGCGAGGCGCAGGGCGAATCGACAGCAGGCCAACCGCGCATGTAAATCTGCGCGCAAGAAAGCAGCAAAACAGGGGGAGCGCGAATCATGAAATTGCTGGAAGAACGTATTGTCGCTGATGGCGAGGTCAAAGCCGATGGCGTATTAAAGGTTGGTTCGTTTTTGAACCACCAGCTGGACACGGCGCTGCTTGATGAAATGGGTGCGGAATAGGCGCGTTTGTTTGCGGGCAAGCCCATCAATAAGATTCTGACCATCGAGGCATCGGGGATTGGCATCGCTTGCATTGCTGCACGCCATTTCAACAACGTACCCGTGGTGTTCGCGAAAAAAGCGAAGTCCATCAACTTGACGGGCGACCAGTATATGACCAAGGTTCAGTCGTTTACCCACGGCAAAGTATTCGATGTTATTGTTGAAAAACGCCTGCTCACACCGCAAGATCACGTGCTTATCATCGATGACTTCATGGCAATGGGCGCCGCCATGAACGGCCTCTTGGAACTCTGCGAGCAAGCAAACGTTACCGTTGAGGGCATTGGCATCGCCATCGAAAAAGGGTTCCAACCCGGCGGCAAGCAACTGCGCGAACGCGGCTACCAAGTGGAGAGCCTGGCAATCATCGAGTCAATGGATTCCGAAACCGGCACGATAACGTTTCGCCCGTAGGCGCACGCGGATTGGGGTTTTCAGGCTCTGCACCTTCGACCTCTGCCCAGCCCCACCCGTAGGCGCACACGGGTGGGGCTCCTCGGTTGCGCGGTTTCGGCGTGCATTTTTCCGCACGAACCCCTGCCAAAACTCGGGCTGAAATCATGTTGTTGAAAATACACCCTGCAATTCGAAGTTGTGGTAGGTTGGGGGTAGGTCGGAAGCGCAAATCGGGACATTTTTCAGCGCACGTTTTACGAGCAAGAAGTATGAATTTATAAAATACCTGTTCATGATTATGCTCAATTAAGCTATATTACAGCGCAAGACCGCTACCAAGACCCAGACCTACTTCCAACCTACCACAACTTCGAATTTGACCCCGCTTTTTCAACAACATGACCGAAAACGAATACCGGGAAGACCGCTCGTGCCCCAACCGCCCCGATTCCGCTCGAAATCGATGCAGGTCTTTTCTGTTTCCCCTGCAAATACGGCAAGCATCCTCCAAAATGCAGTATTATATGAGGGTTACACAAATTGCGGAAACTGCAGAAAGGGATATTCGTGTCTACGCTTTCCGATCAAATAGCATCAAGGCGCACGTTCGCCATTATCAGCCACCCCGATGCGGGCAAAACAACGCTTACCGAGAAACTGCTGCTGTATACGGGCACCATTCAATCGGCAGGCTCGGTAAAGGGCAAAGGCGGGTCCCGCCAGGCAACCAGCGACTGGATGGACATCGAAAAAGAGCGCGGCATTTCCGTGACCTCCTCGGTGCTTCAGTTCACCTACGGCGGAAAGTGTGTCAACATCCTTGATACCCCTGGCCACCAGGACTTTTCCGAAGATACGTACCGTACGCTCATGGCTGCCGACGCCGCTGTAATGGTTATCGACGGCGCAAAAGGCGTTGAAGCGCAAACAAAAAAGCTCTTCAAGGTTTGCACGCTGCGCCATATCCCCATCTTCACGTTCGTAAACAAGTGCGACCGCGAAATCCGCGATCCCTTTGAGCTGGTGGAAGAAATCGAGCAGGTGCTGGGCATCAACACCTACGCTATGAACTGGCCCGTTGGTAACGGACGCGATTTCCGCGGCGTGTTTGACCGCGACACGCGTCGCGTTATTTCCTTCTCGGGCGACGGTCACGCGAACGCCCAGAAAATGGTCGAGGAAATCGAAAGCGAGCTGGATGACCCGCAGACCATCGAGCGCATTGGTCAAAACAACTACCAGACCCTTACCGATGAGCTGGAGCTTCTTGACGGCGCCGGTGATGAGTTCGACTTGGATGCCGTGTTAAGCGGCAAGCTGACTCCCGTTTTCTTCGGATCGGCGCTCACGAACTTCGGCGTTGAACCTTTCTTGAAAGAGTTCCTGAAACTCACCCCCACGCCGCTGGCATACCGCGATGTGAACACGAACGAGCTGATTGACCCCATGCGCGATGAATTCAGCGGCTTCGTATTCAAAATCCAGGCGAACATGGACAAAAACCACCGCGACCGTATTGCTTTCGTGCGCATTTGCTCGGGCAAATTCGAACGCGGCATGGATGCCTACCATGTTCAAGGCGGCAAGAAAATCAAGCTTGCCACCGGCACGGCAATGATGGCCGACGACCGCGCCATTGTAGACGAAGCATATGCCGGCGACATCGTGGGCCTGTTCGACCCGGGTATTTTCAGCATTGGCGACACGCTGTGCGGCGGCAACTTGCGCGTTCAGTATCCGCCCATTCCCACGTTCACGCCCGAATTCTTTGCGCGCGTAAGCCAGGTGAACACCCTAAAGCGCAAGCAATTTGTGAAGGGAATGGAGCAGCTGGCTCAAGAAGGCGCCATCCAAATCTTCCGCGAACTGGGCATGGGCATGGAGAGCGTTATTGTGGGCGTTGTGGGCGTTTTGCAGTTTGACGTGCTGGAACGTCGTCTGAAAAGCGAGTACGGCGTGGAGGTCCGCCGCCAGCCGCTACACTACAGCGAGATTCGCTGGGTCATGAATGACCCCGAAAAGCTGGATATTGCAAAAATGCGCCTTTCTTCCGACGTTTTACGCGTGGAGAACATGCGCGGGCGGCGTCTGCTGCTGTTTACGAACGAGTTTAGCGTGCGCTGGATAACTGAGCGCAACCCCGAACTGCAACTTTCCGAATTTGGCAACGTCGAATTCTAGTAACAACGAACGGAGAAATCAGCCTTGCCTAAGCCGATTACCGGGAAAATCAAGCTGAAGAAGCCGACGCGCCACACAGCGTTATCGCTGGTGGCGCTCGTTTTATGGTGCGCTTTCATCTTTTACATGAGTGCGCGCGTTGCTCAAGATTCCGATGCGCTGAGCCTGGGGTTTGCGGGACGTTTCTTGCACTTGGTGGTTCCCGGGTTTAGCGATATGAGCGCGGCCGACCAGCTTGCCTTAGCGAAAAGCATTAACCACCCCGTGCGCAAGCTGGCGCATTTCACGGAGTACCTGGTTCTGGGCATGCTTGCCATCAATGCACTGCGACTGCATATGGGCAGTTCAGAGCGCGATTCGGAAGACAGGGCGACAGCACCTTTCCGAAACCTTCGTATCCCTGTATTGAGCTGGGCGTTCTGCGTTCTCTATGCCGCTAGCGACGAGTTCCATCAACTGTTCGTGCCTGGTCGCGCCGGCTTGATCACCGATGTCTGCATTGATTCCGCAGGAGCGCTCCTGGGAATCCTGCTCTTCCTTATCGCGCTTCAACTGATTTCGCGCCGTGCCAAACGATAGCAGAACGTGACGGCCGCGTGACAGGCGCGTGACCGATGCGCAACTAAAACGTGCTCTGCACCAATGCCAACCGCAAGAACCATCGCGGCAAGGTCAAAAAACGGCAACAGATAGCACGCGTTCCTACACAGTTCTACTCAACTTGGTACAATTAAAAGCAATACGATTCCGGTAAACCACCGAAAGATAGGAGACCTTATGGGTTTGATCAGCAGCCTTTTTACCCTGCTCCCCACGCTTGTCATCATCGTTCTCATTTTGCTCATTATGGGCGGCGCGTTTTTTGTTGTACAACAGCAAAATGCTTACATCATTGAACGTCTGGGCAAGTACAACCGCATTGTGGGACCGGGCTTTCACTTCAAGATTCCCGTTCTTGAGCGCGTTGCTGCGAAAGTGGGCATGCGCACGAACCAGATCGACTTCCGCATTGACGCGAAGACGAAGGATAACGTAACGGTGACCATGGACATTGCCGCGCAGTATCACGTGAGCTACGACCAAGATGTCGCAGGTAAACGCGGCAACGGCGTATACCGCAGCTATTATATGCTCAGCGAACCCATCAATCAGATGCGCGCGTACCTGATTGACGCGCTTCGTTCCGCCGTGCCCGGTTACACACTTGACGAAGTGTTCGACAAGAAAGATTCCATTGCAAGCGATGTAAACGCTACCGTTTCCGCTATGATGCGCGAATACGGATACGACCTGGTCAGCACGTTGATTACCAGCATTGGCCTGCCACCGGATGTTGAGCAGTCCATGAACAAGATCAACAGCGCGCAGCGTGAGCGCATTGCCGCACAGAGCCTTGCCGAAGCCGA
>CAKTVK010000127.1 GCA_934623455.1 uncultured Eggerthellaceae bacterium
GGTCACAAACCCACCCATCGATTCCACGCGCGAAGCCATTGTCACCGACACCACGGTGTACGTGGGAAGCGACGGCAATTTGCTAGAGGATCGCGCGGAAAACTGTCGTTTGCTGCAAATCGACTCGCCCATTCTGACCGAAATGGAGCTGGAAAAGATCAAGGCACTTGACGAGCCAAATCTGAAATCCCAGGTCATCAGCTTGCTCTATTACGAGAACACGCCGCTTTCCACCGTGCTTGACCGCCTGTTCCTAAGCATCGAGAAAGCCTACCACCAAGGCGCGAACGTCATTATCCTGTCCGATCGCGGCGTGGACGAGAACCATCTTCCCATCCCTTCGCTTCTTGCGGTTGCAGCCGTTGAACAGTACCTGGTCAGCACGAAAAAGCGCACTGCTATCTCGGTGATTCTGGAAAGCGCCGAGCCCACGTGCGTGCACCACTTCGCCACGCTTTTGGGTTATGGCGCCCGCGCAGTATGCCCCTACCTGGCTCATCAGTGCATCCGCCAGCTCACGCAAACGGGCGCGCTTGACCGCGACCCCTCCGTCGCCATTGCCGATTACAACCGGGCCGTGCTGCAAGGCGTGGTGAAAGTTTCGGCGAAAATGGGCATTTCCGCACTTCAATCGTACCAAAGCGCCCAGATTTTCGAAATTTTGGGCCTGAAGAAAGAAGTGGTTGACCAGTATTTCACGAACACGGTAAGCCGCATTGGCGGCATTGGACTGACCGAAATTGGCAATCTTGTTGCCAAGCGCCACCGCTGCGCGTTCGACCCGCTGGGCCTGACCGAAGATTTGAGCTTGCCCACCGTGGGCGACCACAAAATGAGCAATACGCCGGGCGCTCGCGACCACATGATAAACCCCCTGACCATCCGCCTGCTACAACATGCGGCGCAAACGGGCGATTACGAAAGCTTCAAGCAGTACTCCGCGCTGGTAGACGATGCCGTAATGCCCCACACGCTGCGCGGTTTGCTGTCGCTTAACACCAACGGATGCCAGCCCATTGACATCAGCGAAGTTGAACCCGTGGAAAACATCGTGAAGCGCTTCAAAACGGGCGCCATGAGCTACGGCTCCATTTCGCAGGAAGCCCACGAGTGCCTTGCCATTGCCATGAACCGTTTGGGCGGCAAAAGCAATTCTGGCGAAGGAGGCGAAGACCCCGCTCGCCTGGGCACCGAGCGCAACAGCGCCATCAAGCAAGTCGCAAGCGGTCGTTTTGGCGTGACCAGCGAATACTTGGTGAGTGCAGAAGAAATTCAGATCAAAATGGCGCAAGGCGCAAAGCCAGGCGAAGGTGGCCACTTGCCCGGCGGCAAAGTGTGGCCCTGGATTGCGAAGACACGCTACTCCACCCCGGGCGTTAGTCTGATTTCGCCACCGCCGCACCATGATATCTACTCTATCGAAGACTTGGCAGAGCTCATTTACGACCTGAAGAACGCAAACAAGAATGCGCGCATTGCCGTGAAGCTCGTAAGCGAGGCAGGTGTGGGCACCATTGCTGCAGGCGTAGCAAAAGCAGGCGCGCAAACTGTGTTGGTCTCCGGCTATGACGGCGGCACAGGTGCTGCGCCGCGCAGTTCCATTTCCAGTGCCGGCCTGCCCTGGGAGCTGGGCGTGGCCGAAGTGCACCAGACGCTCATTCAAAACGACTTGCGCTCCCACGTGCGCATCGAGGCCGATGGCAAGCTTCTGACCGGCCGCGATGTTGCCGTGGCTGCCATCTTGGGCGCAGAAGAGTTCGGCTTTGCCACCGCGCCGCTTATTGCCATGGGGTGCGACATGATGCGCGTATGCAATCTGGACACCTGCCCTGTTGGCATTGCCACGCAAAACCCGCAGTTGCGCAAAAACTTCCGCGGAAAGCCCGAGCACGTGGAAAACTTCATGCGCTTCATTGCCGAAGAAGTACGCGAAATTTTGGCATCGTTTGGCATGCGCACCCTTGATGAGCTCGTCGGACGCACCGATTTGCTGGTGGCCGACCGCGCGTGTCCCGGCGAAAAAGCGCGCAATATCGTATTTGACCGCATCCTGGCAAAAGCAAGTGATGAGCCCGTGCTGTTCAACGAGGCCGACGCATTCGATTTCAAGCTGGACGAAACGCTTGATGCGCATTACTTGCTGCCCGTGCTGGACCAGGAGAAAGGCAAGCACCGCGGTCGCGGCAAGCAGGGCAGTTGCAGCGTGACGGCATCGCCCATCCCCATCAGCAGCACCGACCGCGCCTGTGGCACGCTGTTCGGCGCGGAACTCACGCGCCGCTTCGGCACCAGCCTTGAACCCAATACCTTCCACTTCACACTGCAAGGTGGTGCGGGACAAAGCTTTGGTGCGTTCATCCCCCGCGGTATGACCCTTGAGCTTGAAGGCGACAGCAACGATTACCTGGGCAAAGGGCTTTCGGGCGGGCAGATTATCGTGTATCCGCCCAAGGGAAGCACGCGCTCAGCCGAGAAGAACGTAATCATTGGCAATGTGGCGCTCTACGGTGCAACAAGCGGCCGTGCGTTCGTCAGCGGGCGCGCGGGCGAGCGCTTCTGCGTGCGCAACTCTGGCGCGGTGGCCGTAGTAGAAGGCGTGGGCGATCACGGCTGCGAATACATGACCGGCGGCATTGCCGTGATTCTTGGCAGCACCGGTCGCAATTTCGCAGCAGGCATGAGCGGCGGCGTGGCGTACGTTTTGGACGAGCAGCACGACCTGTATCTGCGCACGAACAAGCAACTTGTAGCCATTGAGCAGGTAAAAGACCCCGACGACATTGCAACGCTGAAAGCGCTTATCGAAGAACACGCGCGCTTGACGGGGTCCGTGCAGGCGAAGCGCCTTCTTGTTGATTTCGAGGCGCGCATCGACCGCTTCAAGAAAGTCATACCGCATGCTTACCAGAAAATGACGCAGCGCATCAACCGCAATATACAGCAGGGCATGAGCCCTGATGAAGCCGCCACTAAGGCGTTTTTGGAAAGGGACGAATAGCCATGGGAAAGCCAACTGGATTCATTGATTACGCACGCCAGGCTGCACCCGACCGTCCTGCAGCTACGCGCATTGCCGATTTCGAATTCATCCACGGATGCCTTGATGCCCCAGCACGCATGCTGCAGGCGGCGCGTTGCATGGACTGCGGCGTTCCGTTTTGCCAGACAAGCACCACCCTTGACGGAAAACGGGTGGGCTGCCCGCTGAATAACCTGATTCCCGAATGGAATCAGCAGCTGTGGAGCAACAACCTGCCCATGGCACTTGATCGCCTGCTGAAAACGAACTGTTTTCCCGAGTTCACGGGATACGTGTGCCCCGCGCCATGCGAGCGCGCGTGCTCGTGTCGTAAGGCGACGCCCACAGCAAGCGCCGTTTCCATAAACGACAACGAGCGTTTCATCATTGACACAGCATTTGACCAGGGCCTTATGCAGCCCCAGGTCCCCGCGCGCAGAAGCGGCAAGACCGTTGCCGTTATCGGATCGGGTCCTGCCGGCCTTACCGTGGCGCAGCTTTTGAACCAACGCGGACACAGCGTTACCGTATACGAGCGCGACCAGCGTCCCGGCGGCCTTTTGGTGTATGGCATTCCCAACATGAAACTGCCAAAAAGTGTAGTTGCACGCCGCATTGCGCTTATGGAGGCAGAAGGGGTGCGCTTTGAATGCGGCACTGACGTGGGAAAAGACATAAGTCTACCAACGTTGGCGCAGCAATACGATGCCGTAATCTTGGCTGTGGGCGCACAAACACCGCGTGCTGTGAATTTCGAGGGCAGCGCAACAGGCACCTGCTTCGCGCTGGATTATCTGGGGGCCGCCGCGCGCGCCTATCTGCGCGAAGCGGCATGCGACCCGGCGCTCAATGCGCATGGGAAGACGGTGGCTGTTATTGGTGCAGGTGACACCGCCAACGACTGCATTGCCACCGCACTGCGCCAGGGTGCGCGTGATATCGTGCAGCTCATTCGCCGCCCTGCCGCTGATTACGGCGCAGCCACCGATTACGCCCACCAGGAATCGGAAGCGAAGTTCGAACGCGATATTCGCTGCTTCGAAACCCAGGTTGCTGCCGTACACGCAAATGACAAAGGCGCGCTGACAAGCATCACGCTTTCAACGTCCCAAGGACCCACCGACATCGAAGCAGAGCTGCTTATTGTTGCTTCAGGCTTCACCGGAGCAGAAACATACGCAACGCAAGACGTTGACCTGGATGAATACGGCAACATCTTCCAAGCAGGCGATATGGCAACAGGAGCATCGCTTGTTGTCAGTGCCATGGCGCACGCCCGTAAAATTGCACGCGCGGTGGACATATCCCTTACAGGGTACTCCACCATCTAAGCCACCCGCCATATAAAAATAAGGGAATCGGCGATAACCGATTCCCTTGCTGCCAAGCATTCAAGTTTCCAAACGGGTTTGCTGAACAGCCCTTACTCCCCCGCGAACAGGTCGGTAGAGAAATAGCGCTCGCCCGTGTCGGGCAGAAGCGTGACAACGGTTTTGCCAGGCCCCAGCTTGCGTGCCAAACGACGCGCAGCCGCCACATTCGTGCCCGAAGAAACGCCCACCATCAGGCCTTCGTTGCGTGCTAAATCGCGTGCCGTCTGAAGCGCTTCTTCATCGCTGATAATGCAAATGTCGTCATAAACTTCCTGGTCAAGAATGTCGGGGATCAGACCATCGCCGATGCCCATTTGCATATGGGTGCCCACTTCGTGCCCTGAAAGAATGGCGGCATTTTCGGGTTCGGCCGCCCAAATCTCAATGTCGGGATACTGGCTTTTCAGCGTCTGACCAATGCCCGAAATCGTGCCGCCCGTGCCAATACCCGAGCAAAAACCGTCAACAGGCACTTCCATGTCCTCGATGATTTCTTGCGCGGTGTGGTACTTATGAGCATACAAGTTGTCGATATTCTCGAACTGCTGCGGAACATACACGTTGGGATTTTCCGCTGCCATGCGATTCGCCGTGTCAATGCATTCCTGAATGCACTTGCCAATATCGCCGTCATCGTGAACAATAATCACGTTGGCACCGTAATGGCGAACCAGCTTGCGTCGCTCTTCGGAAACGCTATCAGGCATGATGATGGTCGCTTTATATCCGCGCACCGCAGCAACCAACGCCAGGCCAATGCCCTGATTTCCGCTGGTAGGTTCAACAATAATGGTGTCGGATTTGATGTCGCCGCGCTCTTCGGCAGCCGTAATCATCTGATATGCAGTACGGGTCTTTACGCTGCCGCCCACGTTGATGCCTTCGAACTTGCCGATAATCTGAGCGGCATCGGGCTCACAAAAACTATTGAGGCGAATAAGCGGGGTATGCCCCATGGCCTCTAATACGTTGCTATAAATCATCTATTTCTCCAACGGATAGAGCTTTTTATACGGTACAAAGTGTAGCACTCTC
>CAKTVK010000128.1 GCA_934623455.1 uncultured Eggerthellaceae bacterium
TTGACCAGGCTGTTTGCGATTGCTCGAGCGCCAATGCGCTTGCCGCGGGCCTTCCCGTGGATGAGTTTATGCGCACGCAGCTTCCCGATGTGTACGCTGCGGGTGATGTTGCGCGCGTGCTGAACAAGGCTACGGGACAGCACGTTGTTGCGGGTTTGTGGAAAGAAGCGTGCTTGCAGGGCACTTGCGCCGGTCGCGCCATGGCGGCGGTACTTCAAGGCGAGCAGCCGGCTAGCGAGGCGCGCTACAACGGCTTTGTTCCTAGTAATTCCATTGCAGTTGGCGGCGCGGTAGTTCTTTCCGGCGGCTCCATGGAGCTTTCCGAGCGCTGCTGGATGGACGTTGAGCGTCGCAACGGCTGCGTGATTGCAACGGTGCGCGAAGCGGCGAGTGGCGACGTTTCCGCAGATGAAACTGCTTATGCGAAGAACGCGCGCTTGGTAGGTTACAACGTATTTTCCGACAATGCCGATCCGGCAACAAGCCTTGCATACGACGAGGCCGCCATGCTGTATCGCCAGATGAATGCATAGGGGGCTGGGATAATGAGCGATCAAATTGAAAACATTCAGACGGCTGAGCAAACGGCCGAGCAGGTCCCGCAGCTAACGAATGCGGCAACGTATTGGAAGTTCATGGGCCAGTGCACCGAGTGCGGACATTGCCGCGAGACGTGTGCGTCTCTTTCGTGCGCGGGCTTGAACCTGGGACAGATTGCCAAGCGCATGTTGGCTGCTCAGCGCAAGGCGGCGCAGGCGCAGGCAGATGGCGAAGCCGCAGAGGCACCCAGTTTGGCGCAGGTCATTGCGGCCGATCCGAATCTGGTACAGGCGGTGCGCGGCTGTTTCTTCTGCGCGTCGTGCCAGCAAACCTGCTTCGCGCACAACGACGTTTCCGGACTTATCTATGCTGCGCGCATTGATTTCCAGAACCTGGGGCTTATTCCGCGTGATGCGTGGTCGAGCGTTTTGGTTGACCAGGAGTGGGACATCTTTACGGCGTATCGTGCCATTTGGGGCATTGGCTATGCCGATTTGACCAGGCACTTTGCAAGCGATTATGGTCAGGCGCAAACGGATTGTCGGATTGCGTTTTTCCCAGGATGCTCGCTTGCCGCATATGGTCCCGAGCTTACGCGTGAGGTATTTGCCACGCTTGAGGAAGTGGGCGGCAAAACGACCATGATCGACCACTGCTGCGGATCTCCGCTGAAGAGCGCCGGGTTCTACGATCGCGCCGAGGCGCTGTGCGATAAGATTGCCGGTGAGATCGCATCGTCGGGAGCGCGCATTGTGGTGTGCGCATGCCCCGGTTGCAAGAATGCCCTGATAAGCACCATGAAACGCAACAATATGGACGTGCAGGTGACCACAGTTTCCGAGTATCTTTTGGAGCAGGGGTTCACGCCCAAGCGCGATTGCAGCCAGCTTGCCATGTGCTTCTCGAAGTCATGCCAGGACCGCGATGGCTCCTGCCTTGCTGCCACGCGCGAACTGCTTGGTGCGACCGACGAGCAAACGACAGTGTTCCACGGCTGCTGTGGTGCAGGCGGCGCGGTAAGCGCATACGATTACAACCGCCAAGGCCAGCAGGTCGATAAAAAGCTGAGCTTTGCGAAAGACGGCGAGATGGTAGTTACCATGTGTCCCACCTGCACGTATACGTATGCATTCCAGCTGATGAGTGCGCCGCGTGCCCTTGGTAACGCGAACTACCTGGAGCTTTTGTTCCTGAATGGCTTCGATTGGAATAAAGTATCCAGCCAGTTGAACAGCATGTGGACAGGGCAGTACGGCTCTTGGTTGGCAAGCGTGTTTTAAGAAGCGCACGCGTCCGACGCGCGCGAGGCGGGAAAGCGGGGCTGTGGGGTGATCCCTGCAGCCCTTGCCTGTTTGCGAGGCTTTTTTTGCGCTTATGTTGTTGAAAAAACGCTTTCAAATTCGAAGTTGTGGTCGGTTGGAAGTAGGTCGAAGCTTCGGTGGAGTCGTTATTTGAAGTGCCTATTTCCCTCGCAATCATTCGACCTGGCGTTTTGCTTGGCCACGATTTCGGGCGACTGCTTTTCTTGCAACGTTTTGCGTTTCTGCCTACCCCCAACCTGCATCAACTTCGAATTTGAGGCTCAAAATTCAACAACATGAATCGAAAACGTCCGTTCGTCAAAACGGCCGGAGAAGTTGGAGCGGGCGACGGGACTCCGGCGTTCGCTGCGCGAACCCCGACCCCTCCCTCGCAAGCTCGGTCGGGCGAATTCCTAAAAACGTGCCACCGGCACGTTTTCTTAACGGAATTCCACCTCATCGGTTCGAGTCCCGCTGCTCCCAGCCCAGGTGATGAAACCTCCTTATTGATGCGAAAATCGCTTAGCACCTTGCCGAAAGCGAAAAGCGTATCGGCTGAGCAGAAAGGCCCGGCGCGCGACCGAGCGTATCTCGATACGCGATGTTGTCGCGCGAGCGAAGCGTCAAGGGCCTTTGTGCCAGCCTAGGCGCTTTGTAGCGTAAAACGAAAAACGGCCGTTCGTCAGAACGGCCGGGAAGTTTGGAGCGGGTAACGGGACTCGAACCCGCGAATGCGAGCTTGGGAAGCTCGTGCCTTACCACTTGGCGATACCCGCAATTGAGTAAATGATAGTATACCGCATCGCGCAGCTTTGTCGTTGGAAATCCTTCTTAAGTCCATGCTTTTCTTCGTCGTTTGCGAGCTCCGGGTCAAGCCTGCTAACGTAGCGGTTCGCGAGTCTTCTCGTGTTTGTCGGGGTGAATCCGCCGCGCATGGCAAGCGCTATGTGGCGCGCCGGCTTTGTTGACAAGCATCTGGGTAAACAGAAGGAAAGAAACGGAACGCATTACTTCGCTAAAGCCTGGTACGACTCTCCCCAAACCCACATGGAATCCATGATGGGCCTTAGGCTTTGGCCCAGCTCCGTGAGGGAGTACTCAACGCGGGGTGGAACCTCTGCGTAGACCCTTCTGACGACAAGCCCCGCGTCCTCCATACTGCGCAGGTTCGTGGTAAGGACCTTTTGGGAGACATCTCCCACGCTGCGTTGGAGGGCCTTAAATCTCATCGAGCCGTTTAGGAGCAGATCCCGCATTATGAGCAGCTTCCACTTGCTGCCAATCAGGGACACGCAGGTCTCCACTGGGCAGGCGGGAAGGTCGCTTTTCTTGGGGAGCTCGTTATTGCGGTACTCGGTGTAGCCGATTTCATCGTCGCTCATTGTGTATCACCTGTTCATCTATGGTTACTTTTAAGTACCTACAGCACTTTATAGTGCCTACTTTTACATTTGCACCATAAATTCTATCATAAAGTCAAGCAAGCGGCGAGAAGGACCGCAAACCCACAGGGAAAGGAACAGAAATGAGCAATATCCAAAAAGCACTCAACCTCATCAGCACTTTCGCCACCGGAGACGCCAAGCAAGCGGCAAGCCTCCTTGACGAGGGCTACATTCAGCACAACCTTGCCTACGGCACGGGTCGCGACGCGTTCGTCGGCTCCGTGGAGTACCTGGCCTCTGCGCCCGTCAAGACGACGGTGAAAAACATTCGCGCGTTCGAGGACGGCGACAAGGTGTTCCTGCAGAACGTCTACAACTTTGCTGGTGCCGGAGAGCAGGTCGCCTTTGACATCTTCCGCTTCAACGGCCAGGGACTCATCGCCGAGCACTGGGACAACCTTGCCAATATTGCTGAGCCGAACCCCTCTGGTCGCACGCAAATCGATGGTCCCGTTGAGGCTTCCGATCTCGACAAGACAGAGGAGAACCGAGCTCTTATCGAGGCGTTCCTTGTAGACGTTATGCAGGGGAAGCATCCCGAGAAGACCCCGGAGTATTTTGCGGGCGATGCCTACCTTCAGCACAACACCGGAATCGCTGATGGGCTTTCCGGCCTGGGAGCAGCGCTTGAGGCGCTCGCTACGAACGGCATCCAGATGATCTACGATAGGACCCACCAGGTTCTTGCGCAGGGCAACTTTGTCCTGGGCGTGAGCGAGGGCTCCTTCGGCGGCAAGCCCACGTTGTACTATGACCTTTGGCGCGTGGAAAATGGCAAAGTTGCGGAGCACTGGGATGTCATGGAGACCATCGCTGATTCGGCCGACTGGCAGAATGAGAATGGCAAGTTCTAACACCGTGATAAAGCGGGACTAATGATTCAAAATGCCGCGGCGCCCCTTGCAAGAGGTGTCGCGGCCGATTATGAGGAGGCAAGAGATGGGCTGGGAGAGAACATGGCAAGGGCAGGAAGCACAAAGCGGTCTTGGCCTGGCGGCATCCAGCCGCATCCCCGTCGCCAGCGTCGGGCAGATAGACGCTGGGTACTGTCTGCGCTTCCTAAGGCTCATCAGGGATTGCTCGTTCGCGACGGTCGATGCTAAGGGACTTCCCGCCGTCCGCGTGATAGACGTGATGCACGTCAAGGACGGAAGGCTCTACTTTCTTGCGCCCCGCGGCAAAGAGTTCTACAGAGAGATCTTGGGCAATCCTGTTGTAGCCATTGTTGGGCAGACAACGGATTTCAGGATGTGCAGGCTGCGAGGCCGGGCGGTTCGCGCCGCTGATGGGGAGCAAAAAGCGCTTGTTGACCGGATGTTCGAGCTGAACCCCTCCATGGACCAGCTGTACCCCGCCGAGTCCCGTTACGCCTGCGAGGTTTTCTACATTGAGGACGGAAGCGGCGAGTACTTCGACCTTGGCCAGAAGCCCATCGTAAGGGTGCCGTTCGCTATAGGCTGCGCCTTGTTGGATGCGAAAGGCGCGTTCGAGGTCTCAGAAGGGTGTGCGGGCTGCGGCGTATGCGCTGCCGTCTGCCCGCAAGACTGCATCGCGCGCACCGAAGACGGAACGTTTAGGATCGACCAGGGGGCATGCTTGCGCTGCGGGCTGTGCGAAGAGGCGTGCCCGCACGGCGCGATACGAAGGATAGGGAGATGAAGAGGATGGAAGACCTTGCCTACTGCGTTAGCTATCTGGCTGCCGAGCGGTTCGGGGAAAAGAGGGCCCGCGAAATAATGGCATCGCTGGAAGGCGACGAGCGCGCCCTTTTCGAAGCCTACCGTGCTCTTGCGAACGTGCGTGAGCCAATGCCCGCGACCGATACGTTCTTTGCCGCGCAGGACCGCATGCTCCAAGATCGCATTGTTGCAGCAGGGATAGTTGACGCCGGCGCGCTGCCCCGTACGCCGGTGGACGGACGCCTGAGCCTTTGGCGCGGCGACATCACCACGCTTGCGGCCGACGTTGTGGTGAACGCGGCGAACTCCCAGCTGTTGGGTTGCTGGGTGCCGGGCCACCACTGCATCGACAACGCCATCCACACCTATGCCGGCATCCAGCTGCGCGCGGAATGCGCGCGCATCATGCG
>CAKTVK010000129.1 GCA_934623455.1 uncultured Eggerthellaceae bacterium
GCACCATTACGATCACCTGAATGACATGCGCAAAAATGATGAAGCCGCCGATAATCGACATCTCGGTGCGAACGGAAAGCAGCCGCTTGGTAAACCACCACTTCTTCGGGAGCGCACCCGCGAACATCACGAGCACATAAAATGCCACGCCCGTATAGCAGCTCGCGAAAATCTGCACCACATAATAGAGCCACGGAATCCAACGGACGATGTCGACGAATGTGGCCATGCAGGCGGCGACCCACACCGCATAAAACACAACGGGGCATTTGCGCAACGCCGGAGCGAAAGCCACCACGAAAGCGGTGACAATCACGAGCGCAATAACAATATTCGGAACAACGTCTGGGATATATGGCAGCATAGGCTTCCCTTCTTCAGAGGTACGGCGATTCAGTATAGCCGCTCACGGCGCAATTGCTACCATTTACAACGCATATAAGCCGTATAGCGTACGCCCGCACAAAACAAGGAGCACCCGCATGGGGCACCCCTTGAAGCACAACGCCGTGACGCCCCTTGATACACGACGCCAAACGTACCTTGACGCGCGACGCGATGACGCGCCGATTCGAAACACGATCGAGCGGTGCGGCCACTTCCGCGCCACACGATTCAAAAAAAACGTTTAAGCGGCCAGAACGAAACCCGCACCCAAGAACAGCACGCAAGTCACGCCGGCGACAATGCCGATGTAAGGCAGCTGCGCCACAGCGTAATCGACGTTGTTGATTTTGCACGCTGATGCGCTCATGAGCGTGACGTCGGAATAGAAGCATGCCTGCGCACCGAAGCACGCCGCCGAAATAATGGCGCCAAGCGTCAACGGAATAGACGCGCCGCATGCCGCAGCCAGTGGCAAAATGATCGGCGTGCACACGGCGGGAATGCTCCAAATGTTCGCGGTGGCGAAGCACACCAAGCCAACCAGCACAAACGTAATCACGGGCAACCACGCGGCGCTCATGAACGGCGTAGCAACCGAAATAAGATAATCGGGCAGGCCAATCAGATTGATGGCATTGCGGAAGAACAGCGACGCAATGAGCACGGCGGCGATGAACAACATGTCCTCAAGGCCCTTGTAGCACGCATCGCAGAACTTGCCCAGGCTCATAATCTTCGTTGGCACATACAGCACGAAACACACCACGATGGCGCAAATCACGCCATATAGAATGTCGTCCATCAAAATAGTCACCGCAATAACCACAGCCATCGGCACGAGGAATGCCCACAGATGCGGCGTTGCTTCCTTCTCGTCTTTCGTGGAGCCGTCGCTGATGGCACCAAGCACCTCGCCCATTTCGTCCTGGTTCATCACGTCGGAAGAATCGGGCCACAGCTTGCCGGTTTTCTCGACGCGCTCGTACGCCTTCTTGATGCCACCCATTTTCGGCACAATGCCAAAAATCACGAGCAGCACGAATAGCACGCACAAAAACGGGTAGAAGAAGTACGGCATGATGGAATAGTAAATACCCATGGCGGAGTCGCCCAACACAGCAGCTTCAGGCTGCTCGGCGAAGATACCGCTGAAAAACACAACCCACGCGGAAATAGGAATGATCAAGCACACAGGCGCAGACGTGGTATTGATGATGTAGCACAGCATCTCACGCGGCGTTTTCTTTTCATCGGCGATCGGCAAAATAGTGTTCGCCGTAACCAGAATGGACAGGTAATCGTCGATGAAGATGATCACGCCGCACAGCCACGTGAGGAACAGCACCTGGCGCTCGCTTTTGACGTATTTACGCGCCCAGTTCGCCATGGCCGTAGCGCCGTTGCTTTGACGCAGCAACTGCACGAAGCACCCGAACAGCAAGCAGATGATCACGATGTAGTTGTTGTCGGCGTCGCACGCCGCATCGAGCAACGCCTGCACCGTAGGCTCGAAGAAGTCGGCCCCGTAGTAGAACAGAAAGCCCAAAATGCCCGAAAGCAGAATGCTGAAAACGCATCGGCGCGTGATGAACGCGAACACGAAGAAGCTCAGCATGGGAATCAACGTGATGATTCCTAGATTGCCACCATCCACTGTTTTCCTCCTAAGTATTGATGGTTGGTTCTATCATTCAAAGAAAACCTTAGAGTTTCCCGAGCACTTCCGTCCTCGCTCCGACGTCATCTTCGAAATACTGTTTAATCTCGGCGACCCGCTCGTCGCTCGGCGCGGCGAATTCTTGCTGCCGCGAACCGATATTGCGGGCTTTGCCAATGCCGAGCGCGTGATAAGGGAGCAGCGTGACGCGGCGAATGCCGCACTCGCGAACGATGGCGCCCGCTGCTTGAATGGCCGCCTCGCCATCATTCACTCCGGCGATAAGCGGCATGCGCACCGTAATCTTTGGCAGAATCGCCTCATATGACGAAAGCAGCCGCACATTCGCGAGAATCGGCTCAACCGGGACACCCACGAATTCGCGATGAACCTCATCATCGACGGCCTTGATATCGAACAGCACATCGGTCACACCAGGACGAGAAACAAGGTCGAGTAATGCGCGCGACGAGCCAAAACCCGACGTGTCCACGCAACTCGAAATGCCTCGGGCCGAAGCGGCATCAATGAGCGCGCCGGCGAATTCCGCATGAGCGAGCACTTCCCCACCGCTCACCGTGAGACCGCCGCCCGTATTGTCGTAGAATCCCTTGTCTTTCTCGACCTCGGCAAGCACCTCGCCAACCGTCATGAGCCGCGCAACGGGGCGCAGCGCATTCGCAAAACAGCCATCGGCGCAAACCAAACACACCGTGCATCGTGAGCGGTCGATTGAAACGCCGGCATCACCGAAAGAAATGGCATGGGCCGAACACGCTTCGACGCAATGTCCACAGCCGATGCAATTCGAGGGGCTCACGATGAGCTGCTGCTCATTCTTGATGAGCTCAGGATTATGGCACCACGCGCACTTCAGCGGACAGCCCTTCAAAAACACCGTCGTGCGAATGCCCGGCCCATCTTCGGTCGAAAACTTTTGAATGCTGCCGACAAGAGCCGAAAGCTCCCCTTCCGTATTCAATTCCACATCGAAACCGTCGAAACCCACGAGCCAGCCTTCGTCTTATGCTGACAGGTGTGCGGTGCGCGCGATAATCGCATCTTGCGCAGAGCGGTCGAGCTCGGTGAAATACGCCATGTATCCAGCGACGCGCACCATAAGGCCGCGATAGTGCTCCGGGTTTTCCTGAGCTGCGAGCAGTGTTTTATTATCGACGACGTTGATTTGAATATGCTCGCCACCATGCTGGAAGAACGTGCGAATCACGCCTTCGATAATGCGGCGGCCGCCTTCGCCCTGCACGCCCTTGGGGTCGAAGCGCAGGTTGAACAGCGCGCCTTCCTGCAAATCGGGCTGGTCAATCGCGGCAACCGACTTCACCGTGGCCGTAGGTCCGCAAATATCGCGGCCCATCATGGGGCTCGACGCATCGCAGAAAGCCTCACCCGCCAGGCGGCCATCGGGCAGCGCGCCAGTCACTTCGCCATGTGGGATGTTCATCGTTTGCGAGTCAATGCCAAACGCATAATGGCCACCGCGTGCATCGGGCCAGCTTTGAACCTCGTCGGCCACATAGTGCATCATTTCGCGATAAATGCCATCGACATGGGGCGAATCGTTGCCGTATTTTTCGGGCTTGTTGAGCAGCAGCTGGCGCAGGCGCTCGTAGCCTTCGAAATTCGCGTCGCAGGCGGCGATGAGCTCATCCATCGTCACGTCGCCGTCTTCAAAAACGCACTTCTCAACGGCGGCAATGCAGTCGGCCAAATTCGCCGCACCCGTCACATACATGCCGCAAGTCGAAACGCGTGCTCCGCCCTGCTGCACCGACTTGCCGCTTTCCACGCAGCCCGCCGTGACCATACTCGCAAAAATCACCGGGTAGCGATTCATATGGATCGATTGCATCAGGTTGTAGCCAATGCGAATTTGATCATACGCATGAATGATTTGCTTCTTCAGAGCGTCTTTAAACTGCTCGATATTGGTGAATTCGCGCGGATCGCCCGTGCGCAAGCCCATGAACTTGCCCGTGCGCGGGTCGATGCCATTGTGCAGCACGAACTCGACCATCTTGCCCATGTTCACGTACCCCGCATCAGGGCTGCCATCGGTTCCGCCGCCGCCAGGGCCCGCCTGAATGCAGCCGACAATGGTCCAATCGCGCGCGTCTTCAAGCGTACCACCTTTGCCAAGCGCCATCTTCATAGCGGTTTCGTCATTGAAGAAACCAGGGTTGGCCTGGCCTTCTTGAATCATTTTGCATCCAAAGTCGATGAGCTCGTGCGGCGTGGTGTCGCATACGCGCAACGCCATGACGGGCTGCGTGGTTTGCAAATCGTCGGCTGCTTGCAGGCACAGAAGCGACAAATCGTTGCTCGCATCGCTTCCGTCGCGCTTCATGCCGCCCACCACGAGAATCTGCCACATGGGATAGCCCGCGAATGCCGTGGCGTACCACGTATCGCGCACCTCATAGACCTCGCACGCCTTCAGATACAGGCATTCAACGAGCTCGAGCGCCTCATCGCGCGTAAGAATGCCTTCATCGATGACGTCTTTTTTATAGAAGGGCCACATATACTGGTCGAAGCGGCCAAAACCGCATGCCGTGGTGCATACCTCGATATGGAACATCACGTGCACGAACCACACCATTTGCACCGCCTGGGCAAAGGTTTGCGGTGGGTTTTCAGGAACGACGCGGCAATTCTCGGCGATACGGCGCAACTCGGCAGCGCGCACCTCGTTGGAGCATGCCGCAGCCTGACGCTCCGCCTCGTCGGCCATGCGATGAGCATACGTCACAAGGCCCTGCGCCTGAATAATGCATGCGCGCCAGAAATCGACCTTCGCGGCGTCTTCCTGGGTTTGCGGAACGCACGAATCAATGTTGCGCTGGCATTCCTCGATATATCCGCGCATACCCACACGCAGCACTTTTTCATGGTCGCACGTCGTCTCACCCGACACGCCATTCTCCAAGCCAACGCACAAAATATCGTCGGCCTCGAGCTGCTGAATATATTCAGGCATCACCGCATCGGAAATATCTTCCATCGATTTGCCTCGCCAATACGGCAGAGTTTCCAGAATGGTCGCCCTGTCTTCAGGCGAAATGCGATAAGGGTCCTTTGGACGCGTGCTGAATTCATCGATATCGTGCACGTACCAGCTGCTGCTTTGGAAATCAGGGTGCAAGTTCGCGCCGCGATAGGCATTCGTTGGCGTGCCGACGATAAGCT